>RFMX01000087.1 GCA_009927495.1 Betaproteobacteria bacterium | reverse complement strand
TTAGTGGAAAAGACATGCGCCCGCTTTGACTTAGTATCGGGTGTTGTATTATTACAAATTGTCGGTATTTATAAATATATACCGACATTATGTTACAATCATAGCATGCAATCCACCAAAGAAACCGTTCTTGAATTGGCTAGGCAAAAAGGTATTTTGCGAGCCAGGGATTTGGTCGGACAAAATTTGTCTCGAGTAACACTTTCAAGGCTGGTAAGTGAGGGGCACCTTATTCAGCTCAGCCGTGGTTTGTATTCCCTCCCTGATAGGGTGGTGACACAGCAGGACAACTTGGCAGAAGTCGCCATTAAATACCCGAATTCAGTATTTTGTCTTCTTACTGCCTTGCAAATTCATGGGTTGACCACGCAGTCACCCCATCAAGTTTGGTTGGCAATTGATGTGAAGGCTCGTTTGCCACGGATGGATTATCCGCCGCTTAAGGTGGTGCGGTTCTCAAGAGAGGCGCTCAAGGCCGGAGCAGAAGGTGTGATGATAGATGGCGTGGTGAGTGTACTTGTGACTAGCATAGAAAAAACCATCGTAGATTGCTTTAAGTATCGAAATAAAATTGGCCTCGATATTGCAATTGAGGCTTTGCAAGAGGCCTGGCGTAGTAAGAGAATGTCGATGGACAGAATTTGGGAGTATGCAACAATTTGCCGCGTAAGTAATGTCATGAGGCCTTATTTGGAGAGCTTGAATGGCTGAGAAGAATATAGGCGCTTCAGTTCGTTCTAAGTTAAAAAATATTGCACAAGCAGAAAATAAAGTATTCAATTTAATTTTGACTCGCTATGCTTTAGAGCGCTTTCTATATCGCTTGAGTGTTTCAAAGCATCGAGATCACTTTTTGCTCAAAGGAGCTTTACTATTTGATTTATGGTTCGATGTTCCTCTCAGAGCGACTAGAGATATTGATTTGCTGGGATTTCAGTTGCCAGATGCTGCCTACTTGCTAAAGACGTTTGAGGATCTTTGCGATATTCAAATAGAAGATGGGGTTATGTTTGATCGGGTAAGTATTCGTGCAGAAGAAATTCGTAAAGAGGCTAATTATGCAGGAATGCGAGTTACCCTTGCAGCGTATCTTGATGGGGCAAGATCCGTGGTTCAGGTAGACGTTGGTTATGGTGATGCTGTAACTCCTGCACCAGAAGTTGCGGATTATCCCGTCTTACTAGATGAGTTTCCAAACCCAAGACTCAGGGTATATCCACGATATACGGTGGTGGCTGAAAAGTTAGATGCAATCATATCGTTGGGTATGGCTAATAGCAGAATGAAGGATTACTTTGACATATGGGTGATCCTTCAGAAATCAGAATTAGATCTAGAGGTTCTAAGGTCTGCAGTTATGGCAACAATCGGGCGAAGAGGCACTTTGATGCCTGAGAGCTTGCCACTTGGTTTGTCAGATGAGTTTGCCCAGAATAAGAATAAAAACATGCAGTGGAATGCATTTTTGACTAAAAATCAATTAGATGAAATGAAATTAAATGAGCTAGTGATGGACTTACGAAGCAAATTGGAGTATTTATTTGTCAAATAATCTAAGGTATTGTGACTTTAACCCCAGACAGAGGCTCGCTATAGGCTATTGGGCCCCTTATTCCTTAATTAATCTATGAGTATTTCCCATCTATCTCCAGGCCCTTCTTCAGATAATCTGGAGATGGTGAGCCCGCGCTTTCAGGATCGTAAGGATGCATTCTGGAGTGGGGTGCGCGATGGTCGTGGTGCCCCAGCCATGGTGCTTTTTGCTGGAATGGTGGGCTTTGGGGCGATGGGGCGCACCAATGGCTTTGATCTCTGGTTTACGACGGCCACGAGCTTTCTAATGTTTGCCCTTCCTGGGCAGATTGTGATGCTCGAGATGATTTTGCTGGGTGCCTCATCGGTCACAATTGCTCTAGCCACATCACTCACTGCCACACGGTTTGTGACCATGACCGCGACCCTCTTCCCACTCTTGCACGAGC
>RFMX01000173.1 GCA_009927495.1 Betaproteobacteria bacterium | reverse complement strand
GTCATGGAGTCGGGCCAAATCAGCATGCAAGGGGAGGCTAAAACCCTTTTGCACGACCCCAAGGTGAGGGCTGCTTACCTCGGGGAATAATGGCGGGATGACACAAGGCCTGATACGTATCCGAGGCGCTCGCCAGCACAACCTCAAAAACATCGACATTGATATCCACACGGGTGAATTGACCGTGTTCACCGGCCCCAGTGGGTCGGGCAAGTCCAGCTTGGTGTTTGACACCTTGTATGCCGAGGGGCAGCGGCGTTATGTGGAAACCTTCAGCGCGTATGCGCGACAGTTTTTAGACCGCATGGACCGACCGGCGGTGGACAAGGTCGATGGTGTGCCAGCGGCCATTGCCATCGACCAAACCAATCCGGTGCGCAGCTCCCGCTCGACGGTAGGCACCATGACCGAGCTCAATGACCATTTGAAGTTGTTGTTCGCACGGGCAGCACAGTTGTTTGACAAGCAGACCGCCGAGGCCGTCAAACACGATAACCCTCAAACGATTTTTGCGCAGCTGCAGGCCTTGAGTGCGGGCGACCCGCGTTGGGTCATCACCTTTCCCGTGCAGTTACCAGCCAACACCACAGCAGATGAGTTGCAAGCATGGTTGAGCGCCAGTGGCTTTAGCCGTGTGCATACCCAGCGTGCTGGCAAGGCCAAGGACGACCCTCAGGTCTTGGACGTGGCGGCTGACAGATTTCGGGTGCAAAGCGCCGAGCCTTCGCGGGTGATGGAAGCCATCGAGGTGGCTTTGCAGCGTGGCAGCGGTCGCATGACGGCCTACCGCATGGCAGCAGACGCGGATGCCGAGTCCAAGGGCGAAGCCTTTGGTTTTTCAACCGGACTGCATTGTCCGGCCAGCGATGTGCGTTACAGCGACCCCACGCCTTCGATGTTTTCCTTCAACTCGCCCGCAGGCGCTTGCCCCAAATGCAAAGGCTTTGGCCGCGTCATTGGCGTGGACTACGGCTTGGTCATTCCCAACGACAAACTCACGCTGCGCATGGGGGCGATCAAACCGATACAAACACCGGCTTGGCAAGAGTGCCAAGACGATTTGATGCGCCACGCCGAAACCGCTGGCATACCGCGTGACACACCTTGGAACAAACTCACC
>RFMX01000353.1 GCA_009927495.1 Betaproteobacteria bacterium | reverse complement strand
GACTGCCCGCCGCATGGGTGTGCGCACTGTGGCGGTGTTCTCGGACGCTGATGCCCACGCGGCCCATGTGCAAGCCTGCGATGAGGCGGTGCACATCGGCGGCAACGCGCCGCAAGACAGCTATTTGCAGTGGCAGCGCATCTTGCAAGCCGCCATGCAAACCGGGGCCCAAGCCATCCACCCGGGCTATGGTTTTTTGAGTGAAAACGCTGACTTCGCCAACGCCTGCCTGCAAGCGGGTGTGGTATTCATCGGGCCATCCTCGGCATCCATCCAAGCCATGGGGCTGAAAGCGGCCTCTAAACAACTGATGGAAAAAGCCGGTGTGCCGCTGGTGCCGGGCTACCACGGCGCAGACCAAAACCCCGCTTTGTTATCCAGCGAAGCCCAACGCATCGGTTTTCCGGTGTTGATCAAGGCCAGCGCAGGTGGCGGCGGCAAGGGCATGCGCATCGTCAACCAAGCCGAGGACTTTGCCGAGGCCTTGGCGTCTTGCCAGCGCGAGGCGCGCAGCAGTTTTGGTGACGAGGCGGTGCTGATCGAGAAATACGTGCAGCGCCCCCGCCACATCGAAATCCAGGTGTTTGGCGACAGCCACGCCCAGATCATCCATTTGCACGAGCGTGATTGCTCGGTGCAGCGCCGCCACCAAAAGGTGTTGGAAGAGTCACCCGCCCCGGGTTTGTCGCTCGAGTTACGTGAGCGCATGGGCGCAGCGGCAGTGGCAGCGGCCAAGGCAGTGAATTACCTGGGCGCAGGTACGGTGGAGTTCATCGTCGAGCAGTCTGAGCGCGGCATGGATTTCTTCTTCATGGAGATGAACACCCGCTTGCAGGTGGAACACCCGGTCACCGAAGCGGTGACCGGCTTGGACTTGGTTGAATGGCAGTTGCGTATCGCCGCAGGCGAGCCGTTGCCCTTGACACAAGACCAAGTGACGGTGCAAGGCCATGCCATCGAAGCGCGGATTTGCGCCGAAACGCCAGATAACGATTTTTTACCCGCTACCGGTCACCTGCAGGTGATGCGTATACCCTTGGCGCAACGCTTCACGCAGGGAAAGGTGCGCTGGGACAGTGGTGTGCGAGAGGGTGACGAGATCAGTCCGCATTACGACTCCATGATCGCCAAGCTGATCGTGCATGGCGACACCCGCGAGCAAGCGCTGGCCAGACTCGACCAAGCACTCTCTGAGTTGCACATCGTTGGCGTGGCCAACAACGTGGCGTTTTTGCGCCAAGTGGTGCGCAGCCCGTCCTTTGCCCATGCACGGTTGGACACGGCTTTGATTCAGCGCGAAAAAGACCAGTTGTTCCATCAGCAACCTTTGCCTATCGGGCTGGCTGTGGCAGCGGCCATGGTCCACGGCTTGGCTGTAGAGCCGCCGCGCGGCAATGCTTGGATTGACCCTTGGTCGCACACCGATGGTTGGTTGATACAAGGCCAAAGCCTGCGCAAGTTTGACTATGTTTGTGGCGAAGAAACAGGCGCGGCTGTGCTGACGCGTTCTAGCCTCGGCCCCACCCAGTTGCACATAGGCGATCAAACCCATGCCTTGGCGTGGCACGTGCAGGGCGAGGCCGTGCAATTGCAATGGGGCGAGCAGCGGCTTCGCGCTCAGGTGTATGCGGTGAAAGACCAACTCCATGTGTTCGCTGATGTGGGCAGTGCCAGCGTCCATTTCGTTAACCCCTTGGCCCATGCGGCGCAAGGGTCATCGGTCAGCGGCAATTTGTCTGCCCCCATGCCTGGAAAGTTGTTGAGCTTTGCGGTCAAGGTAGGCGACACAGTGAAAGCGGGCCAGGCCTTGGCGGTGATGGAAGCCATGAAAATGGAACACACCGTGGCAGCACCTGCTGATGGCACTGTCGCGGAACTTCTGTACGCACCTGGCGACCAAGTCAACGAAGGCGCACCTTTGCTACGCCTTGAATCGCAGGTGACCTGAGATGAACATGACCCCTTGGCAGGCTTTGCAACAGCGTTGTTTGGAGGTAGCGCAAACTCCTCATGATCAGGCTTGTGCTTCGCCTTGCATGTCGGTGTGTGTCATGAAAACCGATGCCGACGAATGCTGGGGATGCTTGCGCACCTTGGATGAGGTGGCGCATTGGTCGATCTACACCCCCGCCGAACAACGCGGTGTGTGGCACCGATTGTCTGCACGCATTCAACAGCACTTCCAACAAGCCTGACCATGCGCCAACTGACCTTTTACTTGGACTTCATCAGCCCCTACGCCTACTTGGCATTCCACGCCTTGCCCAAGGCCTTGCAGGGCTTGAGTTACCAGGTGACTCACCAGCCAATTTTGTTTGGCGCGGTGTTGCAACACCACGGGCAGTTGGGTCCTGCTGAAATCGAAGGCAAACGCGCTTGGACCTACCGCCAAGTTTTGTGGCTGGCGCAGCAGCAGGGTTGCCCTCTGCGCATGCCTGCCAGCCATCCTTTCAATCCCGTGTCCTTGTTGCGTTTGGCGCTGGCCTGTGATGGCCAAGGCCTACCCAACCACCACCAGTGCGAGCAGCTGTTTCAGCATGTCTGGGGCGAGGGCTTGGAAGCCAGCGACCCGCAACGTTTGGCCGACCTGCAAGCCCGCTTGTCGCCTGTGCGCGACCCGCAGTCTGACGAGGTCAAAAACCAGTTGCGCCAAGTCACCCAAGCGGCGATCGACAAGGGCGTGTTTGGGGTGCCCACCATCCTGGTGGATGACAAATTGTTTTGGGGTCAAGACGCCTTGCCGATGTTGAGGGCTTATTTGCAAGGTGAAGCTTGGTTTGATGGACCAGACTGGCAGGCTTGCTCAGTTTTGCCCAAGACTTTGGAGCGCAAGCGCCCTTAATTCACATGGCGAAATGAAAACCAAGGGTTTGTACTTAAGTTGTCAGCCCTTGTTCAGTTTGAAGTCAGTCGCTGGCAAGCACCTGCCTTGAGAATCTCGTCAGACCTCCATTGGGGGGTACCACCAGGAGACTCCCATGGCTATCGTTCATGAAGACCGACCAATGTCGTCGGAAGAGAAAAAAGTAATTTTTGCGTCGTCCCTCGGCACGGTGTTCGAGTGGTATGACTTTTACCTTTACGGCTCATTGGCAGCCATCATTGCCAAGCAATTCTTCAGCGGCTTGGATGCAGGTTCCGCGTTTATTTTTGCGCTCTTAGCGTTTGCAGCCGGATTCATCGTGCGTCCATTTGGCGCGATTTTCTTTGGCCGCTTGGGCGACATGATTGGTCGTAAATACACCTTCTTGGTGACCATCCTGATCATGGGCTTGTCCACCTTCATCGTTGGCGTGTTGCCTACCTATGCCAGCATCGGTGTGGCAGCTCCCATCATCCTGATCGGCCTGCGCTTGTTGCAAGGTTTGGCGCTGGGTGGTGAATACGGTGGTGCCGCCACTTATGTGGCTGAACACGCACCGTACGGCAAGCGTGGTGCCTACACCGCTTGGATTCAAACCACCGCCACCTTGGGTCTGTTCTTGTCCTTGTTGGTGATTTTGGGAGCCCGTACCGCCATTGGCGAAGAAGCCTTTGCCGATTGGGGCTGGCGCATTCCTTTCTTGGTCTCCATCGCCTTGCTGGCCGTGTCGGTCTACATCCGTTTGTCCATGAACGAGTCACCCGCTTTCGTGAAAATGAAGGCTGAAGGCAAAACCTCTAAAGCACCCTTGACCGAGTCGTTTGGCCAATGGAAGAACCTCAAGATCGTTATCTTGGCCTTGATCGGTTTGACCGCTGGCCAAGCCGTGGTTTGGTACACCGGTCAGTTCTACGCTTTGTTCTTCTTGACCCAGTCCTTGAAGGTCGATGGCGCCACCGCCAATCTTTTCGTTGCCGCCTCTTTGATCATCGGCACACCGTTCTTTATTGTGTTTGGTGTTTTGTCTGACAAGATCGGCCGCAAGCCCATCATCATGCTGGGTTGTTTGTTGGCTGTGCTGACCTACTTCCCCGTGTTTGAGCAACTCACCAAAGCCGCCAACCCTGACTTGCATGCTGCACAGCAAGCCAACAAGGTGGTAGTCATCGCCGACCCCGCTGAATGTTCTTTCCAGTTCAACCCCACGGGCACGGTGAAGTTCACCTCGTCTTGCGATATTGCCAAACAAAAACTGGCGGCCAACTCGGTCAGCTACTCCAACGAAGTTGCACCCGCAGGCACACCCGCTTTGATCAAGGTGGGCGAGGTAGAAATCAAAACCACGGTCACGCCTGAAGATGTGGCTGCCGCCAAAGAAATGGCTGAGCAAAAATTGGCCACCTTGAAGGCTGCAGAGAACGTGGACGCTAAAGCTGTGAAGACGGCTGAAGACGCATTGAAGAATCTATCGGACGAAAAGAAAAGCAAAGATGCCGTCATTTCAGCTAACTTGAGCGCTGCATTGAAGGCTGCTGGCTATCCGGCTAAAGCCGATCCTGCCAAGGTCAACAAAATTTATGTCATTGTTATTCTGACGTATTTGGTGATTTTGGTGACCATGGTCTACGGTCCCATCGCCGCCATGTTGGTGGAAATGTTCCCCACCCGCATCCGTTACACCTCGATGTCCTTGCCCTACCACATTGGTAACGGCTGGTTTGGCGGCTTGCTGCCCACAACCGCCTTTGCCATCGTGGCGCAAACCGGCAATATGTACAACGGCCTGTGGTACCCCATCATCATCGCTGGCGCCACCTTCATCATTGGCACCTTGTTTATCAAGGAAACCAAAGACGTAGACATCTACGCCGACGATTGATTTTTCGGATACGTGACGGTCAAGCCCTCCCCTTGTGGAGGGCTTTTTTTTACCTACAATCCGGCACCCCTTGGGAGATGCGCCATCGATATCTTTTTTCAACAAATCATCAATGGCTTGGTCTTGGGGAGCATGTACGCGCTGGTCGCGCTTGGCTACACCATGGTTTACGGCATCATCAACCTGATCAACTTTGCCCACGGCGAGGTGTTGATGGTGGGGGCCCTCACCAGCTGGACGGTAGTGGGCTTTTGCAAGAACATGTGCCGGTTATGCCCGGGTGGCTGGTATTGCTCATCTCTTTGCTGGTGGCATGCGCGGTGGCGGCGGTTTTGAACTTTGCGATCGAGAAGATTGCTTACCGTCCGTTGCGCAACGCACCCAAATTGGCACCTCTGATCACCGCCATTGGCATGTCCATTTTGTTGCAAACCTTGGCCATGATCATTTGGAAACCCAACTACAAAGCTTTCCCAACCTTGTTACCCGCTGACCCCATCGACCTTGGCGGCGCTGTTATCACGCCCACGCAAATCATGATTTTGGGCGTGACCGCCATATCTCTGGCGGTGCTGATGTGGTTGGTGAATGGCACCCGATTGGGCCGTGCCATGCGCGCCACCGCAGAGAATCCACGAGTTGCCACTTTGATGGGTGTGCGCCCTGACACCGTTATTTCGGCCACTTTCATCATTGGCGCTGTGCTGGCCGCTTTGGCCGGTGTGATGTGGGCCTCCAACTACGGCACGGTGCAACACGCCATGGGTTTTTTGCCAGGCTTGAAAGCCTTCACTGCGGCGGTGTTTGGTGGCATCGGTAATTTGGCGGGTGCAGTGGTGGGTGGGATTTTGCTGGGCCTGATTGAGGCGATTGCCTCGGGCTATATCGGCGACCTCACCGGTGGCGTCTTGGGCAGTCACTATGCGGATATTTTTGCGTTCGTGGTGCTCATCATCATGCTGACCTTGCGGCCCTCGGGCTTGTTGGGCGAAAGGGTGGCGGATCGCGCATGAACAAGTCCAAACCTTCTTCTTATATTTTGTGGGCGATTGCCTTGTTGCTGCTGCCCTTGTTGCTGCAGTCGGTGGGCAATGCTTGGGTACGTATCGCCGATATGGCGCTGCTGTATGTGTTGCTGGCGCTGGGCCTGAATATCGTGGTCGGTTACGCTGGTCTGCTGGATTTGGGCTTCGTCGCCTTCTTTGCCGTGGGCGCCTATGTGTTTGGTCTGCTGGCTTCTCCGCACCTGACCGACACCTTCCCCTGGATAGCCGCCATGTTCCCCAACGGTCTTCACACGCCCTTGTGGGCGGTGATACCCATAGGCGCTGGCTTGGCGGGTTTGTTTGGCGTTCTGCTGGGTGCGCCCACCTTGAAGCTGCGCGGTGACTATTTGGCGATTGTCACTTTGGGCTTTGGCGAAATCATCCGCGTGTTCATGAACAACTTGGACAACCCCGTCAACATCACCAACGGCCCCAAGGGCTTGGGG
This sequence comes from Betaproteobacteria bacterium, assembly GCA_009927495.1. Classification (GTDB taxonomy): domain Bacteria; phylum Pseudomonadota; class Gammaproteobacteria; order Burkholderiales; family Burkholderiaceae_C; genus Limnohabitans. The sequence goes on along the minus strand of RFMX01000353.1, from coordinate 2,006 downwards.
GCCATCGACCCGATGACGGTGATGGGTCATCCCTTGTCGCGCAAGCTGGATTTAGGCTTTGTGGAACTCTCTAGCGTCACCAGTACTACTACCTGTTCTTGGCGCTGGTCTTGGTGAGCGTGTTGATTTGCTATCGGCTGCAAACCTCGCGCATTGGGCGAGCATGGATGGCGATTCGCGAAGATGAAATTGCCGCCAAAGCCATGGGTATCAACACCCGCAACTTAAAGCTGATGGCGTTTGGCATGGGTGCCACGTTCGGTGGTGTGGCGGGGGTGATGTTTGCGTCCTTCCAAGGCTTTGTCTCTCCCGAATCGTTCAGCCTGATGGAGTCAGTCATGATCGTCGCCATGGTGGTATTGGGTGGCTTGGGGCATTTACCCGGTGTCATCTTGGGCGCGGTGCTGTTGTCGGCCTTGCCCGAGGTGCTGCGCTATGTGGCTGGCCCCTTGCAAGCCATGACCGATGGACGCTTGGACGCGGCCATCTTGCGCCAATTGCTCATTGCCATGGCCATGATCGTCATCATGTTGTGGCGTCCGCGTGGCCTGTGGCCTGCACCTGAGCATGGCAAAGTCTTGCCCAGCAGCGGACACAAGCCATGAGCATGCCGGTGTTGCAGGTACAAGGTATTTCCAAACGCTTTGGCGGTTTACAGGCTTTGAGCGATGTGGGCCTGACCATACAAGCCGGTCAGGTGTATGGCTTGATTGGCCCCAATGGTGCTGGAAAAACCACTTTCTTTAACGTTATTACCGGTTTGTACACGCCAGACAGCGGCAGTTTCATGCTGGCGGGTGCGCCCTACCAACCCACGGCTGTGCATGAGGTGGCGCAAGCCGGTATTGCCCGCACCTTTCAAAACATCCGCTTGTTTGCCGAGATGTCTGCGCAAGAGAACGTCATGGTGGGTCGCCATGTGCGTACCGGCTCAGGTCTGCTGGGTGCGATATTTCGCACCGCCAAGTTCAAGCAAGAGGAAATTGACATCGCGGTGCGTGCCCAAGAACTGCTGGACTACGTGGGCATAGGCCATTTGGCCGAGTTCAAAGCCCGCACCCTCAGTTATGGCGACCAGCGCCGCTTGGAGATTGCCCGCGCCTTGGCGACCGACCCCAAGCTGATCGCTTTGGACGAACCTGCGGCAGGCATGAACGCCACCGAGAAAGTGCAGCTGCGCGACTTGATCGACCGCATCCGCAAAGACGGTCGCACCATTTTGTTGATCGAACACGATGTGAAGCTGGTCATGGGTTTGTGCGACGCGGTCACGGTGCTGGATTACGGCAAACAAATCGCGCAGGGCACACCGGCGCAGGTTCAGTCAGACCCCAAGGTGATCGAAGCCTATTTGGGCACGGGGGAGCATTGAGATGAGTGATGCAACAGTACTGCTCAAAGTCAGCAACCTGAAGGTGGCGTATGGCGGCATCCAAGCCGTTAAAGGTATCAACCTGGAAGTGCGTGAAGGTGAGTTGGTGTCCTTGATTGGCTCCAACGGCGCAGGCAAGACCACCACCATGAAGGCCATCACCGGCACCTTGGCGGCCACCTCGGGCAGCATTGAATATTTGGGCAAAGACATCCAAGGCCAAGGTGCGTGGGACTTGGTCAAGCAAGGTTTGGTGATGGTGCCTGAAGGGCGGGGCGTGTTCACCCGCATGAGCATCTTGGAAAACCTGCAAATGGGCGCTTATTTGCGCGACGACAACGCCGGCATTGCTGCTGATGTGGAGCGGGTGTTTACCTTGTTCCCGCGCTTGAAAGAGCGCAGTACGCAGTTGGCCGGCACTTTGTCGGGGGGTGAGCAGCAAATGCTGGCCATGGGACGTGCCTTGCTGAGCCGACCCAAGGTCTTGTTGTTAGACGAGCCCTCCATGGGTTTGTCACCTTTGATGGTGGACAAAATCTTTGAAGTCATCCAAGAAGTGGCCTCCATGGGCGTGACTTTGTTGCTGGTGGAGCAAAACGCCAGCCGCGCCCTCAAAATCGCCCAACGCGCTTAC
>RFMX01000410.1 GCA_009927495.1 Betaproteobacteria bacterium | reverse complement strand
CGCAAATTGCCCATGCCGTAATCAATGACCGCCACGGTGCGCATAACAGCTTAGAGCGAACCTTTTGTGGAGGGAATCACGCCCACGGAGCGGGGGTCGATTTCCAAAGCAAAGCGCAGCGCACGGGCAAAGGCTTTGAACACGGTCTCGGCTTGGTGGTGGGCGTTCTCACCGCGCAGGTTGTCGATGTGCAAAGTGACAAACGCATGGTTAACAAAACCTTGGAAAAACTCAAACGCCAGCTGGGAGTCGAACTGACCGATGCTGCCACTTTTGAACGGCACATGCATTTCCAAGCCGGACGGCCGGAGAAATCGATCACCACGCGGCTCAAGGCTTCGTCCAGCGGCACATAAGCGTGACCATAGCGGCGAATGCCTTTTTTGTCGCCCACCGCTTTGGCCACCGCTTGGCCCAAGGTGATGCCCACGTCTTCTACGGTGTGGTGACCGTCGATGTGCAAGTCGCCCTTGGCGTGAATCTTCAAGTCGATCAGGCCATGGCGGGCAATTTGGTCCAGCATGTGGTCGAAAAAACCAATGCCGGTGGACAAGTCGGACTCGCCGGTGCCGTCCAGGTTGACGCGAACTTGGATTTGGGTTTCTTTGGTGTCGCGGCTGACTTCTGCAATGCGTGGTGTCATATTGGCTTTCAAATTGAGGCTGGTGCCAAGGGCGTCCAAAGTTCAGTTAAGGCGGCAAGAAATTGGTCGTTCTCTTCAGGCGTGCCCACCGAAGGGCGTAAACAGCGGCGCAACAAGGGGTGCATTTTAGAAACGTTCTTGACCAAAATGCCGCGTTCACGCAGGCCTTCAAACAAGCGGGTGGCGATGTCCTCGGCCCCCTCAAAGCGCACCAGCAGCATATTGGCTTGGCTGGGAAACACCTTCACACCTTGAAGTTTGCCTAAAGCGGCTGTGACACGTTCGCGTTCTGATCGGATGGCCTGCGCCTGTGCTTGGAAAACCTGCTGATGCTCCAAGGCAAACAAAGCGCACTCGGCGTTCAGGACGCTGATGTTGTAGGGCGGGCGAATTTTGTCGATCTGGGCAATCACCTCGGCGCGGCCCACCATATAGCCAATGCGCACACCCGCCAAACCGAACTTGGACAAAGTACGCATCAGCAGCACTTGGGCGTTGGCGGCAGGGTCGCGGCGGATCTCGTGCCACCACGTCAGCGATGAAAACGGTTGGTAAGCCTCGTCTAACACCACCCAGCCGCCATAAGTGCTGACTTGGGCAATCAGGCGGCGTATCACCGCCGCATCCCACAAATTGGCGGAAGGGTTGTTGGGGTAGGCCAAGTACACGATCGCCGGTTGGTGCTGGGCGATGGCAGCCGACATGGCAGCTTCGTTCAATTCAAAGTCAGCGGTCAAGCTGACTGGCACATAGGTCAAGCCCTGCAAATGGGTGCTGAGGGCATACATCACAAAGCCAGGCTCGGGGGCCAAAGCCACCGCGCCGGGTCCTTGGCAGGCCAGGGAAAGCAAAGAAATCAGCTCGTCAGAGCCATTGCCAAGCATCAGCGCGAAGCCAGCAGGCATATCTATATAGTGTTCAAGCGCGGTCTTGAGGTCTTCGGTGCGTTGGCTGGGGTAGCGGTTCAGGGCCACCGCCCCCAAACGCGCTCCCAGCTTGGCTTGCAAGTCGGGTGAGAGGGTGTAGGGGTTCTCCATCGCATCGAGCTTGACCGTGCCTGCGGCGGGCTGGACCACGTATGCGCTCATGGCCTGGATGTCAGAACGGATGAAATTCAATGGGCTCATGAGGTCGAACAAATTATAGTCACCCAGTCGCTGTAAGCTTTTACCTTTCCAAGGAGTATGAATGAAGAAACCATCTATACCGTCCCGCGCAGCCCTTTGGGCAGGGGTTTTGGCGATCCCTTTGCTGAATGCTTGCGGCAGTATCGGCACGCTGGAGTGGTCGTCCGCTGATGCGGGTTACACCACCTTGTTTGATGGCAGCGATTTGAACCAATGGAAGCCAGTGGGTAATGCCAACTGGCGGCTGCAAGACGGTTTGCTGCTGGCCGATTTGGGCAGCGGCTTTTTGGTGACCCGACAAAACTACCAAGACTTTCAACTCAAGGTGGATTTCTGGGTAGACCCCACCGCCAACAGCGGTATCTACATTCGCTGTACCGATTTGCAAAACATCACCGCCACGAACGCCTATGAGGTGAATATTTACGACCAGCGACCCGACCCCAGCTTTGGCACCGGCGCCATTGTGGACGTGGCCAAGGTCTCGCCCATGCCCAAAGCTGGCGGTCAGTGGAACAGCTACGACATCACTTTCAAAGGTGACCGTATGGTGGTTTACCTCAATGGTGAGAAAACCGTGGAAGCCCGTGACAGCCGCTTGAGCGCAGCTGGCCCCATCGCCTTGCAATACGAAAAGGGTGTGGTCAGGTTTAGGAATGTCCGTATCAAGGCTTTGTGAATGGAACCAAGCAAGACTTGACGGCGCATTTGCCCCATGCGCCAGGGGTCTATGTCTTTTGGGGTGACAGCAGCCTGCCTTTGTACATTGGCAAAAGTGTGGACATCCGTAGCCGTGTGATGTCCCATTTTCGCCAGCCTGATGAGGCGCGTATGTTGGCGCAAACCCGTCGCATCGAGTGTTTGCCCACAGCCGGTGAAATGGGCGCTTTGCTTTTAGAGTCGCGCCTGATCAAAACCCGCCAACCCTTGTTCAATCAGCGGCTGCGCCGTACCAAGCACCTGCACTCTTGGCGGCTCAGCGAAGAAGCTGCCGGTCTAGCGAACGACCTTGTCAGCAGCGCTGAAGTGGTACATGGCCAAATCCAAGGCCTGTTTGGCCTGTTTGCTTCGCGCCATGCAGCCCAAGAAAAACTGCGGACATTGGCTGCGGAGCACAAATTGTGTTTGGCCACACTGGGTTTGGAAAAAACCACCCAGCGCGGTTGCTTTGGTTTTCAGCTTCGCCAGTGCGATGGGGTATGCGTAGACAAAGAGCCACGGGCGGACCATGACGAACGCTTGCGAACCGCCTTGCAACAACTGCAAGTTCATGTATGGCCTTACGCCACGGCCATCGATGTGGTGGAGCAGTCGGGGGACTGGGTGCAAAAACACCGCATCCTGAACTGGTCTTATTTGGGGACTTGGTGCTCCAAGGGTACGGCGACAGAGTCGCCACAAAGCGCTGACACCGCAAGCTTCGATGCCGACACCTATGCGATTTTGGTCAAGCCGCTGTTAAAGGGCGAAGCCCGGGTGGAGGCCGTGGCTTAGTCGCTAAAGGCAAAGGCCGACAGCGTGGTTTCCATCACACGGTCAGAAAACACTTTGCGGCCCACAGAGTTTCCTGCGGCACTGGCCACTGTCATCAGTGGCAACAAATGCTCTTCGGCATGGGGCGGATGGCAGTCACGGGCATGGGGGGCTTGGGTCCAGGCTGCCAGCAATTGGTCACGCTCTTGGGGCTCAGCCTGCACCGCTTGGGTGATCCAATCGTCAAACACATCCGAAATAGGCGCGTACTGCGGGTTGCCATAGGCCCGCATATTGTGAAAGCTCATGCCGCTGCCAATGATGAGAACGTCCTCGTCACGCAAGGCTTGCAAGGCGCGGCCTGTGTGGAGATGATGGGCTGGGTCAAGCGAGTTGTGCAATGACAGTTGCACCACCGGAATACGGGCCTCGGGAAACAAGAGTTTCATGGGAATGAACACCCCGTGGTCAAAACCACGCTGGGCGTCTTGTTCAGCAGAAATGCTTTGGGCTTGCAGCAAACTCACCATTCGCGCCGCCAAAGCAGGCGAGCCGGGTGCGGGATAGGTCAGCTCATAGGTGTGTGGTGGGAAGCCGTGGTAGTCGTAAATCAACTCAGGATGTGCGCCGCTGGTGACAGCGATGTGCGGCTCCAGCCAATGGGCAGACACCAACACAATCGCCTTGGGTTGACGCGGCAGCGTGCTGGCTGCAGTTTTCAGGAAGTGCGCCATGCGGTCCCAAGCGTCGATGGGGTTCCAGTCCATGAAAAAACACGGGCCACCGCCGTGCGGAACAAACCAAGTGGGCATGCGGGTGGAGCTTGTGTTCAAGTTGTTCATAGCACCATTAGAACCAGTCGTACTTACGCCAAAGTTTCCAAAACAACCAGCATGGCGATAATTCCCCATGCTCTCTTTGCTCACAAACCGAATCAAAGCTTGGGCGAAAAGCCTCAAACGCGATGTGATGACGCTGTGGTTTGTGCTCAAGCACCCCCAAGCCCCTTGGTATGCCCGTGCCTTGGCTGCCCTGCTGACCGCTTATGCGCTCAGCCCGATTGACCTCATTCCTGACTTCATACCTGTCTTGGGTTACCTGGACGACTTGATCATTGTGCCGGTGGGCATTTGGCTGCTGCTGAAAATCATCCCCGCTCAGGTGCTGGATGAATGCAGAAACCAAGCCGACGAATGGTTTAGTCAAGACAAGCAAAAACCACGCAGTTGGGTGGGTTTGACCCTGATCCTGAGTTTGTGGTGCTTGGCTGCTTGGTTGACTTATTCCACCGTGACCGACTTCGCCAAATTCCGTGGCTTGTCCACATCCGTGCCTCTGGCGCAGGCCGTGTGATAAGCCAGCAACTGCAAAGGCACCACGTGCAGCAAGGGTGACAACTCGCCGTAATGCTCGGGCATGCGTATCACGTGCAAGCCCTCGCCTGACTCGATGCGGGTGTCGGCATCGGCCAGCACATACAGCACACCGCCTCTGGCCCGCACTTCTTGCAAATTGCTTTTGAGTTTTTCCAGCAAGGTGTCGTTGGGCGCGACGGTCACAACTGGCATGGCGCTGGTGACCAAGGCGAGAGGGCCGTGTTTGAGCTCGCCCGCTGGGTAGGCCTCGGCATGGATGTAGCTGATTTCTTTGAGCTTCAACGCCCCTTCCAAAGCGATGGGGTAGTGCAAGCCACGGCCCAAGAACAAGGCGTTTTCTTTGCTGGCAAAGTCTTGTGCCCAGGCAATGAGTTGCGGCTCCAAGGCCAACACACTTTGCAAAGCCACTGGCAAATGGCGCATGGCTTTGAGGTGCTGTGCTTCATCTGTCGCACTCAATCGGCCATTGGCCTTGGCCAGTGCCAGGGTGAGCAAGAACAAACCGGCCAGCTGCGTGGTGAACGCTTTGGTGGAGGCCACGCCAATTTCCACACCCGCTCGGGTGATGTAAGCCAAGGCACATTCACGCACCATGGCCGAGGTGGCCACATTGCAAACAGTCAGGGTGTGTTGCATGCCCAGGCTTTGTGCGTGGCGCAATGCAGCCAAGGTGTCGGCGGTTTCGCCCGATTGGCTGATGGTCACCACCAAACTGTGCGGGTTGGGCACCGAGGTGCGGTAACGGTATTCGCTGGCGACTTCGACTTGGCAAGGAATGTGGGCGATGCTCTCCAGCCAGTACTTGGCCACGCAGCCGCTGTAGTAGCTGGTGCCACAGGCCAAGATCAGCACTGAATCTATCTGGTCAAACAACTTGGCGGCTTGACCCACTTGGGCCGAAGCAGGGTTGTCGAACAAGTCGGGCACGATGCCCTCGATGCCTTCGAGCGTGTCGGCAATGGCACGCGGCTGCTCGAAAATTTCTTTTTGCATGTAGTGGCTGTAAGGGCCCAACTCGGCTGCGCCGCTGTGGGCATTCACCGTCAGCACCTCGCGCTGCACCAATTGGTGTTGGGCATCGAACACTTGGAAGCTGTCCAACTGCACATCGACCACATCACCTTCGGCCAAATACACGATTTGGTTGGTCACACCCGCCAAAGCCATGGCGTCACTGGCCAAGAAGTTCTCGCCCTGGCCTTGGCCAAAAATCAATGGTGACCCGGCTCTTGCGCCAATCACGCGGTGCGGCTCATCCTTGGCCATCACCGCAATCGCAAAAGCGCCGCGCAATTGTT
>RFMX01000220.1 GCA_009927495.1 Betaproteobacteria bacterium | reverse complement strand
TCGCACTGGGACAAAACGCCAAAGTCTAATGTCTGCACTTCTCATTGACGGCAACGCCCTCTCGCAACAAATGCGGGCTGATTTTGCAGCTCGTACACAGTCCCTCATCGCTCAAGGTGTGCGCCCAGGCTTGGCGGTGATCTTGGTCGGGGAAAACCCAGCGTCGCAGGTTTATGTTCGCAACAAAGTCAAAGCTTGCGAACAAGTCGGTATTCATTCCCTGCTTGAAAAATACCCCCAAGAGCTAAGCCAAGCTGATTTGTTGGCAAGGGTAGATGCGCTCAACAACGACCCCTCTATTCATGGCATCTTGGTGCAACTGCCTTTGCCAGCGCATATTGACGCTCAAAAAATCATTGAAGCCATTGCCCCCAGCAAAGATGTGGATGGTTTTCATGTGGCCAATGCTGGCGCGTTGATGACGGGATTGCCGGCTTACTGGCCTTGCACCCCATACGGCTGCATGAAGATGTTGGAGAGCATTGGCTACAAGCTCACAGGCAAACACGCTGTGGTGATTGGCAGAAGCAACATCGTAGGCAAACCCATGGCGCTGATGCTGTTGCAAGAAAATGCCACCGTCACGGTTTGCCACAGCGCAACCGTTGACCTCAAGCACCACTGTTTGCAAGCCGATGTCATCGTGGCCGCTGTTGGCAAGCGCAATGTATTGACGGCCGACATGGTGAAACCTGGGGCTGTGGTGCTCGATGTCGGCATGAACCGAGACGATGCTGACAAGTTATGCGGTGATGTCGACTTTGAGGCCGTGAGGCTTGTTGCTGGCTACATCACACCGGTGCCTGGTGGTGTGGGTCCCATGACCATCACCATGCTGCTCGCCAATACCTTGGATTCCGCTCATCAGGCCCTATCTTCTAAAACATGACCAATCCCCTGCTAGATTTTTCCGCCCTGCCCCGTTTCAGCGAGGTTCTCCCAGAACATATTTCACCCGCCATGACCCAGCTGCTCGCGCAAGCCGAGCAAGCCATGGAAGAGGTGACGTCCGATAGCTTCCCAGCCGATTGGTTATCCATTTCGAAAGTGCTCGATACCGCCACCGAACAACTGGGCCGCGCTTGGGGCATGGTGGGTCATTTGCAAGGTGTGGCCGATACGCCCGAGTTACGTGCGGCCTACAACGCCGAACTGCCACGCATCACCGACTTCTTCACCCGCCTTGGTGCGAACGAAGCGCTGTATGCCAAGTACAAAGCCATTCCCGTTGCCAGCTTGAACCCAGAGCAAGCCCGAGCACACACACTCGCCTTGCGCAACTTTGTGTTGTCTGGGGCCGAGCTTCAAGGGCCAGCCAAGGAACGTTTTGCGGCCATTCAAGAGCGCTTGGCTGAAATCAGCCAGCTTTTCAGTGAACATGTGCTGGACGCCACCGATGCTTGGTCTTTACTCGCCTCGCAAGAAGAAGTTGATGGCGTTCCCGCCGATGTGTTGCAAACCGCCCAAGCGGCAGCAACGGCAGACGGACACACCGGCTACAAGCTCACGCTGAAGATGCCTTGCTATTTGCCTGTCATGCAATATGCCCACAGCAGCAGTTTGCGAGAAAAGCTTTACCGAGCCCATGCGACCCGCGCCTCGGCGGAGTTTGCCCATCCCCAATTCGACAACAGTGCGCTGCTGCAAGAAATTTTGCAACTGCGGCAAGAAGAGGCTGCAATGCTCGGTTTCGACAACCACGCTCAAGTCTCGCTTGCCAGCAAAATGGCCGAGTCACCTGCACAGGTGATGGACTTCTTGCGCGATTTGGCGCTAAGGGCCAAGCCTTACGCTGAAAAAGATTTGGCTGAGATGCGTGACTTTGCTCGACAAGAATTAAACATCGCCGATCCCCAAGCTTGGGACTGGACCTTCATTGGTGAAAAACTCAAGGAAGCTCGTTACAACTTCAGCGAACAAGAAATCAAACCCTATTTCACTGCACCTACGGTGATGGCAGGTCTGTTCAAAATTGTGGAAACCTTGTTCGAGGTGAGTATTCGCCCCGACAGCGCCCCCGTGTGGCATCCCAAAGTCGAGTTTTACCGAATTGAACGTGCGGGTGAATTGGTGGGTCAGTTCTACCTCGACCCAGGTGCCAGAAGTGGTAAACGCGGTGGCGCATGGATGGACGATGTGCGAGCCCGTTGGCTGCGCCCAGATACGGGTCTTGTGCAAACCCCTATCGCTCACTTGGTGTGCAATTTCGCTGAAGGGGTTAACGGCCAACCGCCTTTGCTCACCCACGACGATGTCATCACCCTCTTCCATGAGTGTGGCCATGGTCTTCACCACATGCTGACGCAAGTCAATGAACGCGACGTGTCTGGCATCAGCGGCGTGGAGTGGGATGCGGTCGAGTTGCCCAGCCAGTTCATGGAAAACTTTTGTTGGGAATGGTCGGTCCTGCGTCATATGACCGCGCATGTGGACACGGGTGAGCCCCTGCCCCGCGCCTTGTTTGACAAGATGCTGGCTGCAAAAAATTTCCAAAGTGGCTTGCAAACTTTGCGTCAAATCGAATTTTCTTTGCTTGATATGCGCTTGCACACCGAGCCCCATCGCAGTAGCGATGTATTGGGTGTGTTGAAAGAGGTTCGCGCAGACGTGGCGGTGTTGCATCCACCCGAGTGGCATCGAATGCCACATTCGTTTAGCCATATTTTTGCGGGTGGCTACGCGGCTGGCTACTACAGCTACAAATGGGCCGAAGTGCTCAGCGCAGACGCCTATGCTGCGTTCGAAGAAACCGCAGCAGAAGATGGCTTACCCTCGCTTGAAACCGGGCGACGCTATCGGCAAAGTATCTTGGAGCGTGGTGGCAGCCGTACCGCCATGAGTTCATTCAAAGAGTTTCGCGGTCGTGAACCCTCTTTGGATGCCTTGATGCGTCACCAAGGCATGGCTGGCTAATAGCGCAGTGTCTGCACCCCATCGGGGGTGGCCAGCAAACAAATATCGGCTTTTTGAAATGCAAAAATTCCCACGGTGACCACGCCAGGCCATTGGCTGATCCGCGCCTCTAGCGCCATGGGCTCTGTGAGCTTCAAGCCATGCACATCAGAATGTATTGACCGTTATCGGTCACCAGCGGCTTCTCGTCGCGCATACGCAAAACCGCTTGGCCACCCAATGCCGAAAAGTCACGGATGATCTGCGGTACGGCCATAGGGATGACTTCTACTGGCAAGGGAAATGCACCCATGATTTCCACACGTTTGCTTGGTCAACAATGCACACAAACTGCTTGGCCTGCGCTGCGACGATTTTTTCGCGTGTCAGGGCAGCTCCCCCGCCTTTGACCATAAAGCCATGGCCGTCGATTTCATCGGCACCATCGATGTAAACCGACAACGACTCCACTTCAGACAGCTCCACGACGTGAATGCCCAAAGCTTGCATACGCTGGGTAGAGGCAATGGAGCTGGAGACCGCTCCTCGAACAGGAATGGCGCTTTGGGCCAAAGCATCAATAAAGAAAATTCACCGTTGAACCCGTACCCACACCGATCAAGGAATGGGGCTGCACATAAGCCAACGCCGCTTGGGCAACTTGCGCTTTCAGTGCGTCTTGGCTGGAGAGCTGGCTCATCGGTGACAATTCCATTTTTTGTGAAGACGGCTGATTATCCATGTCCCTGTTGCCCTACGCCTTGCTGCGTCCCTTGTTATTTAGCCTGGACGCCGAAACCGCACACGACGCCACGCTCCATATGCTGTCGGCGACCCAACACAATTTCTTGCGCTTGGCCTACCAACAAAAACGCACCGAAGACCCCATTCAACTGGCAGGTCTGAATTTTCCTAACCGCGTGGGACTTGCCGCAGGCTTAGACAAAAATGCCCGTTGCATAGACGCCTTTGCGGCTATGGGGTTTGGTTTTGTGGAAGTCGGCACTGTGACCCCTGAGGCCCAGCCTGGCAACCCCAAGCCCCGCATGTTTCGCTTGCAAGACGCCCATGCCTTGATCAACCGGCTAGGGTTTAACAACCAAGGGCTTGAGAGTTTTTTGAACAATGTGCAACTCGCTCGTTTTCGCCAA
>RFMX01000245.1 GCA_009927495.1 Betaproteobacteria bacterium | reverse complement strand
CTTGAACAAGAGCGCGATCTGGCTTTGCGCAAAGACCCTTGGTTTGACTACGCCGAAGGTTTACTCCAACTGGCCATTGTGCTGACTTCTGTCGCTATCATCTCCAACCGACGCTCCATGTTTTCCGCAGCTTCGGTTTTGGGCGTGGTTGGTGCTGTGTGCACCTTGAACGGCTATTTCCTTTTTTACTAAACTACCCACTTCACTTCAAAGCGAGACTGACTTATGGCAACCAATATAGATCAATCCAACAATCTGGTGATTGGCAACGGCGTCACTTTCAAAGGCACGCTCAATGTGCCCAAGAAAGCCACTATTTACGGCACAGTGGATGGTGAGTTGACAGCGGAAGAAATCTTTATTGGCCAGTCCGGAAAAATCACCGGTAAAGTCACTGCCCGCGCCATTGAAGTCGAAGGTGAATTGCACCAAATCATTCACTGCCGTGACCATTTGCATATCCGCGCTACCGGCAAAGTGTCGGGCAAGCTTGAATACTCACAAATCCAAATCGAACGTGGCGGCGAATTCCGCGGCGAAATGCAGCAAGTCGGCGCACCCCCTGTCTACCCCGCAGGCACCGCCCCCAGCGCTCCCAAGCCCAATGTCGTTGCACCTGGCGCACCAACTTCTCCCGCAGCATCCGCCGCTGGCAACACACCCAACTAAACGCTTGGCGTTTTCCCCTTATTTATAGGGGTTCTCGCAATCTGTCTCCGGTGCCTTCTTCATGCACCGGCAGCTGAAACCGAAAGTTTTCAGGTTCTTTTTTTCAATGCCTCTTACCGAGGCATTTCTTTTTTGTCCAGCAGGAACATATATCTTGGGCTCAAAAGCATTTGGCGCTGCTTGCCGTCTTTCATCTCAAAGCTGGCTCCCACGCAGTAGATAGGGCCGCTCAGGCGGTTGCTCACCTCAAACATCATCAACTCGGGGTCATCGCTGGACCATCCCGATTGGATACCGACCTGTTTCAACTCGGTAGGCGACAGATCAAAACCTTTGAGCGGCTCTTTGGTATCCCACCAACCCATGGGTAACGCAGCATGGCTGACCACGGCCAGAAACAAAACCAACCACTTCATAGCAAGGGCAAGATATCTTTCAATGAGGGACCGCTGTGGGTGGGTCGGGGTCCTAGGGTCTCAAAGGGCAGGCCTTGCCGGTTGACCCAAAAGCTTTTGAAGCCGTACCAAGTGGCGCCCAGCGCATCCCAGCTGTTGCTAGACACAAACAGCACTTCTCGCACATCCATGGGGTAGTGGTGGGTAACCAAGCCATAACTTTGCGGGGAAGTTTTGAATTGCCTCACCTCATCAACGGACAAAACTTTGTCAATCAAGCTCGTCATTCCAGCGCTGCTCACGGCTTTGGCCAGCATATCGGGGCTGCCGTTGGACAAAATCGCGCAGCGCATCCCAATGGCTTGAAGGTGCTGCAACACGTCCAAATTTTCCTCAAAGGGTGTGAGTTGGGCGTATTGGTCCATCAGTTGTTTTTGTTTGGGCGGGGTGAGTTCTAGCCCGAGCTTTTGGCAGGCGTATTGCAAGCCAAGCCGGGTCAAGTCCCAAAACGATTGGTAGTGTCGACTGCCCAAGGGATTCAGAGGGTCACTCAGGGTCACCAAGCGGCTGTACTCGATTTGTTTATCGCGCCACAGCACAGACAAGGCGTTGCCATGTCCGGGGAATAAAGTCTCGGCCATGGCACTTACCGAGTACACATCGAACAAGGTACCGTAAGCATCAAAAACCACCAAACGAATCATGGCTCCTCCCAAGAACGCCATCGTATACTTAATTTATGAAGATTCTCATTCTCAACGGCCCCAATCTCAATCTCTTGGGCACCCGTGAACCCGAACAATACGGCCACGCCAGTTTGGCCGATGTTGAAGCTTTGTGCAGAGCCACCGCGCAGCCCTTGGGCTTGGAAGTGGATTTTGTGCAAAGCAACCACGAGGGTGAGTTGATCGACCAAATTCACGCCTATGGGCAACTTTGCCAGCAAGGCAAAGCCATTGGCGCTGTGTTCAATCCCGGTGCATTCACCCACACCTCTGTTGCGCTTCACGACGCCATCAAGGGAACCGGCTTGCCCGTCATTGAAACCCACATCAGCAATGTCTTTGCGCGTGAAGCCTTTCGCCACCACTCCTATGTGTCACCCGTGGCGGTAGGGGTGATGGCAGGTTTGGATATTCAGGGCTACGCCTTGGCGATACAAGCGTTGGCGCATCGCGCTTCCAAATAGGAAAAAAGATGAATATTCCAGTGGCTTGTGTGGTGGTGGCAGGCGCCCTGCCCTTGCTGGGCGCTGCCAGCGCCAAATGGGGTTTCAAAGGCTTTGACAACCATAACCCCCGGGCTTGGTTGGCCGAGCAAACGGGTGCGCGGGCCAGGGCCAATGCTGCGCAGCACAACAGCTTTGAGGCTTTTCCGTTTTTTGCTGTGGCAGTGTTATTGGCTTTGCATTTCCAAGCCGATGCGGCCTTGCTTGAAACCCTGTGCTTGGTGTTTGTTGCGGCAAGAGCCTTGTACTTCTTGGCCTATGTGATGGACTGGCCCAGTTTTCGCACCCTGTGCTGGTGCGTTGGATACGGCACTTGTTTGGCTATTTACCTGCAAGTTCTGTAAAGCCCTTTACGCAAGGCTTATTCTGAAATCACCTTGCATGGTGCTTTGATACTGCGAGCA
>RFMX01000328.1 GCA_009927495.1 Betaproteobacteria bacterium | reverse complement strand
AACACTTGGTAGCGCTCCCAAATGCTGCGGTTGGTGAACCCAATTTTGAAGCCGCGTGGCTGTTCGCCCCGCTGCACACGCAGTTGGCGGACTTGCAAAGCAGTTTGGTAGGCCAGCGCCACATCGTTGGGGATGGCGGCCACGCTCTCGGCGGGCCACAGGGTGCCTTGGTCGAGGTGCTGCAAAAGTGTGTCGGGTGTCATGGTGGAATGGTGTGAGGAGGAGGGCGCAGACTATCATCGCCCATGGCCATCAAATCTACCATCTACAAGGCGCAGCTGCAGATCGCCGACATCGACCATGGCTATTACGCCGACCATGCGCTGACTTTGGCGCGGCATCCCAGCGAGACTGACGAGCGCATGATGGTGCGGCTTGTCGCCCTCGCCATGAACGCCCATGAGGTGCAAGACCTGTGTCAAGGCGACGCGGTTTGGCGTTTGGGCGGGTTTGTCTGACCCCGACGACCCCGATGTATCGATCACCGATTACACGGGCGCAAACGGGTGTGGATAGAGGTGGGGCAGCCCGAAGAAAAACCCATGCTGCGGGCTTGCAGCAAGTCCGACCGCGTGCTGGTGTACGCCTTTGCCCATTCAGCCGATATTTGGTGGCGTGGCATCGAGAACAAATTGCATCGCCAAGAGAAGCTGAAAGTGATGCGCATTCCTTCTGAGGCCTCGCAAGCCATGGCCGCCATGGCCGAGCGCAGCATGCAATTGCAAGCCACCATCCAAGAGGGCAGCATGACGCTGAGCAGCCATTTGGGCAGCGTGCATTTCGAGACGGTGGTGTGGCGCTGAACACGCCTACTGTGCGCTGGGCAGCTCGTCCCAGCGGGTGGTAAAGCGCGGCGAGCGGTTGGCGCTGCGCATACGCCAGTCGCGGCTGGTGCCGGTGGCGGCCAGATGGATGGTGTCACGGCCGAAATGCAGGTTCAGGCGATCGAGTGTTTTCATCAGCTCCGCGTCGCGTGTGCGTGTGGTGGTATCTGTGAACAAGCCTTGTTGCTGACGCCGTGCTTCGCTTAAGGCCGTGAGCATCACCCCCGCTTTTTTGTAGGCAAAACCGGTGCGGAAAATTTTGCGCAACGCCACCCATACCGCGTCGCTGAGCAAGCGGGAGTCGTCGCTGGGTTCGGGCAAAGGCACCAACAAACTGGCGTTGTACTGGGGGTCATCGGGCTTGAACGGATTGGTGCGGATGAAGACGTGAACAGCGCCAGCCAGCGACTGCTGGGCCCGCAGTTTTTCACCTGCCCGCGCCACATGCGCGCTGAGGGCTTCGCGCAATTCCACTATGCTGTGTACCGGTCTGCCAAAGCTGCGCGAGGCCATGATTTGCTGCTTCGGCGGGGTGATGTCTTCCAGCCCCAAGCAGCTGACGCCACGCAGTTCGCAGACGATGCGCTCCATCACCACGCCAAAGCGCTCACGCAAACGGGCGGGCGGCGTGTTGCGCAGGTCCAGCACCGTGTGTATGTCCATCTCGCCCAAGCGCCGTGCGGTGCGGTGGCCCACGCCCCAGACTTCACGCACCTCGGTTTGCGCCATCCAGTCTTGGCGCTCGGGGCGAGACAGGGCGTTCAAGTCGCATACACCGTCGAACACCGCTTGTTTTTTGGCCAGATGGTTGGCGAACTTGGCCAAGGTTTTGGTCGGGCCTATGCCCACGCACACCGGCAAGCCGGTCCACTGGCGAATGCGTTGGCGCATTTGCCGCCCCAAGGCCACGCCGCC
>RFMX01000103.1 GCA_009927495.1 Betaproteobacteria bacterium | reverse complement strand
CTGCCAAGTAAGCTTGTCAGCCCTGCCCTTGAGATTGCACCCTTTTGTCAGGCCATCAAATAATAGAACTCTTGTGATCTCATTTGCATAGGTGTTAACTCTATGCTAGGTGTTTGCGAGAATTTTTGGGCGTAAAGTTTTTTGGCGAAGGGCAGGGAGGTGGTTTTGCGTTTTTGAAGCGTGTGGTTGTATTTGCCCTGCTTCGCACTTCCAAGGTGCTGCCCCATTCGTTAAATTGGTGACTAGGCGACAGTAAATTAGTCCTAAAGAATTCAGAATTCGCTGGGGTATTCCAAAATGTGAGCGTTTCAAAATATTTTGGTGCGATTTGTCATCCGTGTCTGATGCTGCGGCGTTTAAAGCAGCAAGATCGTTAACCCCATGACCGCCATGAACAAGTCACACCCAGACCTTACCCCAAAGATTACCGAGCCCACAGGCAACGGTACTTACGTTCCTTCAGAAAATACCCCCATCCGCAATACCTTCGAGCGTATCCGCAGCCAATTGGCACAAGAGGCCGAACAAAAAAGCCGTCCTGTCTCTCGCTTGTACCCCGGCCTACGTGCCCTTCGCGCTTAATTTAATTTTCAAGCCCGTCAAAGGAAGGTCATAGCGGCTTTCCCACTGCTGGCCCGCCTTTAAGGGCCACGCGTCTGTCCATGTCCCCGTTGTAATCACATGCCCCGCCTGCACATCAGGCGCCCCAGGGCATTGGCGCAGGGCTTTCAAAAAATGCAGCAAAGCCATCAAAGGGCTGTCCAGCACGTTGCTGGCATGACCTGTTTCCACCACTTTCCCCTCGTGCATCAGTTGCAGCGTCATGCCTGACAGCAAGGTGTGCAAGGCCGCACCATCGGCGGCCACCGCGCGTACCGCCAAAGGTTGGCCCACCAGCAAATGTGCATGCAGGCCGCTGTCAGTCACGGTGTCGGCGACTTTGAAGCGCCAATCTGCCGCATGGGACTGCACGATTTCAAAGCCACAGGCCATCCACTCGATAGCCTCAAACAGGCTTTGCGGGTTCAAGTCGT
>RFMX01000464.1 GCA_009927495.1 Betaproteobacteria bacterium | reverse complement strand
TTCTACGCGTCAGTCGAGTTGCTTCGCTACCCGCAACTCAAGGGCTTGCCAGTAGTCATAGGCGGTGGACGCCGCCGTGAAGATGATGTGTTGGGGCGAATGCGTGCCTTACAGCCCGAGCGTGAATGGACCACTGCCGACTTGGCAGATATTCCCATCGAGGTGTTTCCTCGCCTCAAGGGCTACACCGGCCGTGGCGTCATCACCACCGCCACCTATGCGGCTCGTGCTTATGGCGTGGGTTCCGCCATGGGAGTCATGAAGGCCGCCAAACTGTGTCCCGAGGCGATTTTGTTGCCGGTGGATTTTGACCAATACCGTTTTTACTCTAGAGCTTTCAAAGACATCGTCGCCGACATTGCGCCGGTGGTGGAAGACCGTGGTGTGGACGAAATCTACATTGACTTCACCGAGGTACCTGGTGGTCAGCGCGATGGTGGCAAGGCCTTGGCGCGGTTGATTCAAAAAACCATCACAGAACACACGGGTCTGACGTGTTCCATTGGCGTAGCGCCTAACAAGCTGTTGGCCAAAATAGCCAGCGAATTGAATAAGCCCAACGGTATTTCCATCCTCTATGAGCAAGATGTAGAGAGCAAAATTTGGCCGCTGTCGTGTCGCAAGATCAACGGCATTGGCCCCAAAGCCGAAGCCAAACTTCAAGCACAGGACATCCACACCATTGGCGACTTGGCTGCCAAAGAGCGGGGATGGTTGATGCAACACTTTGGCAAGAGTTATGGTGCTTGGCTGTTCGATGCAGCCCATGGTGTTGATGAACGTCCCGTCGTGACCGAAAGCGAACCCGTGTCCATGAGCCGCGAGACCACGTTTGACAAAGACTTGCATGTGGTCAACGACCGCGCCGCCTTGGGAGAAATCTTCACCCGCTTGTGCCAGCAAGTGGCCGCTGATTTGCAGCGCAAAGGCTATGTGGGTAAAACCATTGGCATCAAGCTGCGCTTTGACAATTTCCAAAGTGTCACCCGAGACCAGACGATTGACCATTACACCGCCGATGCATCTGACATTCGCAAGATCGGTGGACTGTGTTTAAAGCGCGTAGACATGAAACGGCGCTTGCGTTTGCTAGGTGTTCGCGTCGGCGCTTTGGTGAAAGCCGATTCGCAAGAAGCACTTACCCCTGATGCTGCAAAATCTGTCTTGCTTTTGCGCGAACCCTCACCCCCTACCGAGCCCCACCATGAACAAGCTGACCTGTTTTGAACTGAGCATCCAAGACCATATTGCCCACTTGGTGTTGAACCGCCCGCAAGCACTCAACACTTTGGACCTGACTTTCTGGCGCGAACTCGACTCGGTGCTGCACGATTTACACCAAGGCAACCAAGCAAGGGTGTTGGTGATGAGCAGCACGGGCAAGCACTTCAGTGCAGGTATGTCGTTGGATGTGTTTGGTTCATCGGT
>RFMX01000453.1 GCA_009927495.1 Betaproteobacteria bacterium | reverse complement strand
AAAAAGAAAAAGGCCCGCACTGTCTTGGAACAGTGCGGGCCTTTTAGGTGGTGCCGAAAGCCGGAATCGAACCGGCACGGTGTTTTGCACCGGCAGATTTTGAATCTGCTGCGTCTACCAATTTCGCCACTTCGGCAGAAGAGGGAATCGAATTATGGCACAGTGTAGGCATGAACTATCCCACCATCGAATCGGCCATCGGTAACACCCCGATTGCCGCCTTGCAACGCATTGGCGTTGCTGAAAACAAGCCGCGCGGCAACGTCTTGCTGGGTAAGTTAGAAGGCAATAACCCTGCTGGCTCTGTCAAAGACCGCCCAGCCTTGTCCATGATCCAGCGAGCCGAAGAACGCGGCGATATTCGCCCAGGCGACACCTTGATCGAGGCCACTTCAGGCAACACCGGCATAGCCTTGGCGATGGCGGCGGCCATCAAGGGTTACCGCATGGTGCTCATCATGCCGGAGGATTTGTCTATTGAGCGTGCGCAAACCATGAAGGCCTTTGGTGCTGAACTCATTCTCACGCCCAAGGCCACGGCCATGGAGGGTGCCCGCGATTTGGCTGATGAAATGCAGGCGCAAGGCAAAGGCTTGGTGCTGGACCAATTCGCCAATGCAGACAACCCTCGCATTCATTTTGAGACCACCGGGCCCGAAATTTGGCAGCAAACCCAGGGAGAAGTCACCCACTTTGTAAGCGCCATGGGGACCACTGGCACCATCACTGGGGTGTCGCGTTGCCTGAAAGAAAAAAATCCCAAGATTCAGATCATTGGCGCTCAGCCCAGCGAAGGTTCGCGCATCCCGGGTATTCGCAAATGGTCCCCCGAGTACTTGCCCAAAATTTACGACGACACCAACGTGGACGAATTGGTCTATGTGAGCCAACAGGATGCCGAGGACATGTGTCGCCGCATGGCGCGTGAAGAGGGTATTTTTGCGGGCATTTCGGCCGCTGGTGCCTGCTGGGTGGCATTGGAAATTGCCAAGCGTGTGGAAAACGCCACCATCGTGTTCATTGTGTGTGACCGAGGCGACCGTTACTTGTCCACTGGTGTGTTTCCCGCATGAGCTATTTTCAATATTGCCCCATGTGCGCCACCGAATTGCAACTCATCACACAAGATGAGGACGGTGGTCCCAAGCAACGTATGCGCTGTGTGGTGTGCCAATGGACGCATTGGAACAACCCTACACCTGTATTGGCAGGTATCGTGCAATACCGTAACCAAATTTTGCTGGCACGCAATGCCGCATGGCCTGGCAGGCGTTTTGCACTTATTACCGGTTTCATGGAAGCGGGTGAGACGCCAGAAGAAGGTATCAGCCGCGAGATCGCAGAAGAAACCAACTTGACAGTGGCTTCTTTGAAGTTGGTGGGTGTGTATGACTTTCAGCGCATGAACCAAGTCATCATTGCCTACCACGCTGTGGCTGATGGGGATGTTCGCTTGTCCCCCGAATTGGCCGAGTACAAACTCTTCAATTACCCAGACATCATTTGCTGGCCAGCAGGAACCGGTTATGCCATGGGCGACTGGCTGCGTACCCAAGGCATAGAGCCACGCTTCATGAGCTGGGAAGAACGCGCAGCACAAAATTTAGAATGAGCAATATGATGAATATCGATCAAGAGTTAGACACACGTGGCCTGAACTGCCCTTTGCCCATTTTGAAGGCTAAAAAAGCACTGACCGCTATGCAAAGCGGTCAATTGCTGAAAGTGGTGTCCACCGACAAAGGTTCTTTGCGCGACTTTGCGGCTTTTTCCAAGCAAACTGGCAATGAATTGATGTCGCAAGAAACCCTGGGCGACGATTTCATCCACGTCTTGAAAAGACGCTAAGTCTTTCTGCAGTTAAGCAGAGCTTCGTTAACCCAAGCGCTTGAGCTGGTCTTGCACTTTGCTCAAGGTTGCCTCAAAGTCCGCCACCCGCTGACGCTCTTGGGCAATCACCGCAGGCGGGGCTTTGGCCACAAAGGCTTCGTTGCTGAGTTTGCCGTTGGCCTTGCTGATTTCATTTTGTAGTCGGGCCACTTCTTTGCCCAAGCGCAGTTTTTCAGCCGCCACGTCCACTTCCATGAACAGGCACAAACGGGTCTCACCCACCACGGCCACCGGTGCGGCTTGGGCAGCGGCTTGCCATGCAGCCTCGTCGTCAAACACCTTGACTTCGCTGAGCTTGGCCAGGGCTTGCAAGACAGGCGCATTGGCGCGCATGAACTCGGCATTGCCCAAGGCGAACATCGGCATGCGGGTGGAGGGCGACACATTCATTTCTCCGCGCAAATTCCGACAGGCGTCGACCAGTGATTTGAGTTGATTGACGCTGGCAATGGCTTGCTCGTCAACCTTGTTCATTTGCGCTTCGGGGTAGCGCGCAATGCTGACCGACTCACCTGGTAACCCTGCCACGGGAGCCACTTTTTGCCACAGTTCTTCAGTGATGAAGGGAATGACTGGGTGGGCCAAACGCAAAATCGCTTCGAGTGTGCGGATCAAGGTGCGTCGTGTGGCGCGTTGTTCGGCTTCGCTGCCGGTTTGGATTTGCACCTTGGCAATTTCCAAATACCAATCGCAGTACTCGTTCCACACGAATTCATAAATGGCGGTGGCGACATGGTCCAAACGGTATTCCTCGAAGCCTTTGGCCACATCAGCCTCGACCTGTTGCAACACCGATGAAATCCAGCGGTCGGCTTGGCTGAA
>RFMX01000346.1 GCA_009927495.1 Betaproteobacteria bacterium | reverse complement strand
GGGACTTAAGATAGTGTTCAATTCTTTTTTAAATTTCGCCAACCATGAGCCAACTTTTCTCCCCTTTTCAACTCGGTTCTTCGCGCGGCCCATTGAGCCTGTCCAATCGCATCGTGGTCGCCCCCATGTGCCAATATGCCTGCGATCTGAATGGCCAAGCCAATGATTGGCATTTGATGCATTGGGCCAATTTGCTCAACAGTGGCGCAGGCCTGTTCATGATCGAAGCCACCGCTGTAACGCCCCAGGGTCGCATCACCCCCAACTGTCTTGGCTTGTGGGACGACGCAACTGCCCATGCCTTGTCAGACACCTTGGCCCGGGCCCGTCGCTTGGCGCCGCCTGTGCCAGTTTGTTTGCAAATAGCCCACGCGGGTCGCAAAGGCTCCAGCGCGCAACCTTGGCATGGCGGCATGTTGATTCCCAGTAATCAAGGGGGTTGGGAAACCGTGGCACCTTCTCCCATTCATTTGATGGAGGGTGAAGCACCTCCCCACGAAATTGATGCGGCGGGTTTGATCGCGATTGAGCAGGCCTTTAGGCAAGCGGCCCAATACGCCCAAGCCATGGGCTTGGAAATGATCGAGTTACACAGCGCACATGGCTATTTGCTGCACGAATTTTTGTCTCCTATCGCCAACCAACGCAACGACGCTTATGGCGGCAATTTCGCTGGTCGTACCCGATTCCCCTTGCAAGTTTTTCAAGCCATGCGCAAGGTGTTTGACGGTGTTTTCGGTGTGCGTTTGTCTGCCACCGACTGGATTGAAGGCGGCTGGACCTTGGAGGAAACCGCCGACTTTGCCTTGATGCTCAAACAAGCCGGTGCGGACTTCATCCATATCTCTTCAGGTGGCATTGCACCCCAACAAAAAATCAGCATCGGTCCTGGCTACCAAGTGCCTTTTGCTCACCATGTCAAGCAAAAAACCCAGATGCCTACCATCGCGGTGGGACTGATCACGCAGCCTCAGCAAGCTGAAGATGTGTTGGTCAAAGGGGAAGCTGATC
>RFMX01000232.1 GCA_009927495.1 Betaproteobacteria bacterium | reverse complement strand
CCACGTTGGGGTTGGGAAGCAGCTGCGGCTTTGGGTGGTCAAGTTCAAGCCACCCAGCAATACTGGCGCAGCTTGCCCAAAGAAGCGAACGGTATTTTTGGCGACGCCAAAATTGGAATGCGCTAAGTCTGACGGTCTGCCTTTAAGCCGTCCATCACTGTGGGGTACAGCAGGCGCAAACCCAGTTCTTGGTTCATTCGATCTGAACGTATACGCCTAGACTCGTTCAAAAAGCTCATCACCATGGGCGAGAGTTGTTCCTGAGCTTGGGTGCGGCTGATGCGATGGGGTGGCTGCAGGTTCCACATCTTGGCGACGCTGTCCATGTAGTCGCCCATTTTCATATCGGTGTCATCACACACATTGATAGCCCGTAAAGGCTTGCCGCGCCACATGGCTAGCACTGTGGCACGGGCCAAGTCATCGGCGTGGATATGGTTGGTGTATACATCCTCTTGCGCTTGCAATACGGGTGTGCCGCGCAGCAACCGCTCACGCGGTGTGCCACCCTCGCGGTCCAAGGCATAGATACCGGGTATGCGCAGCACTTGGGTTCTGGGGTAGCCGCTTTTACCTAAAAAATTCACCCAGTCTTGGGCGTTGACACGCCGTTGCGCTCTGGCAGTTTGGGGTTGGAGTCGACGCGTTTCATCGATCCACTCGCCTGCGCAATCGCCATAAACACCTGTGGTTGAACCGTACACCAACACCGAGGGCAGGCTGCGTAATCGCAGCGCCAACACCAAGGCACGGGTACGCAGATCGGTCTTTCCTTCAAGGGGTGGTGGCGCCATGTGAACCACATGGGTGGCCACCCCAGCCAAACGCCTAAGGGTTTGAGCTTGGTCCAAATTGCCCACCAAGGGGGTCATACCGCTACCTTGCAAAGTTTCCACACGCTGACTTGAACTGGTCAAGGCCAGTAGACGCGAAGAAGCTTTGAGCAACCCCGCCACACGCATACCCACATCCCCACAACCGACGATCAAGACACGGGGGCGTCG
>RFMX01000105.1 GCA_009927495.1 Betaproteobacteria bacterium | reverse complement strand
TGTTGCGCTGTTGCCGCAGGTGAAAAACATCATTGCGGTAGCGTCTGGCAAAGGCGGGGTGGGCAAGTCCACCACCGCGGCCAATTTGGCGTTGGCGCTGGCCGCCGAGGGCGCTAGTGTCGGTTTGCTGGACGCAGATATTTATGGCCCCAGCCAGCCCATGATGATGGGCTTGTCCGGCAGACCAGAGAGTGCTGACGGCAAAACCATGCAACCGCTGGAAGCGCATGGCGTGCAGGTGATGTCGATTGGCTTTTTGGTGGCGCAAGACCAAGCGATGGTCTGGCGCGGCCCCATGGCCACGCAGGCGCTAGAGCAGTTGCTGCGCCAAACCAATTGGCGCGACTTGGATTACCTGATTGTCGACATGCCCCCCGGCACCGGCGACATTCAGCTCACCCTCAGCCAACGGGTGCCGCTGACCGGCGCGGTCATCGTCACCACGCCCCAAGACATCGCCTTGATTGACGCTTTGAAGGGCATTCGCATGTTCCAAAAAGTGGGCGTGCCGATTCTGGGCATCGTGGAGAACATGGCGGTGCATGTGTGCAGCCAATGTGGACACGCCGAACACATCTTTGGCGTGGAAGGCGGCAAAAAAATGGCGAATGCCGAGGGCATGGCGTATTTGGGCGCTCTGCCTTTGAGCATGGCCATCCGGGTGCAAGCCGACAGCGGCCTGCCCAGCGTGGTGGCCGACCCCGATGGCGAGGTGACCGGCATTTACAAAGCCGTGGCCCGTCAATTGGCGGTGGCTGTGGCCGCCAAGGCCAAGGACTTTTCGTCCAAATTCCCCACCATCAAGGTCTCCAAAGACACCTGAAACCCGACCGTTGCCAATATGCATTAAAGTGCATGTATGCGCAACACCCCGCTGGATGAAAAACACCCCTACCTGATCGCTTTGGGCGAGCGGGTGCGCCTGCTTCGTTCTCGCAGGGGGATGTCGCGCAAAGCGGCCGCGGCCCGAGCGCAGGTGTCCGAGCGGCATTGGGCGAACTTGGAAAGCGGCACCGGTAACGCCTCTATCTTGGTGTTGTTGCAAGTGGCCAAAGCCTTGCAATGCAATATGGTGAGCTTGCTTGAAGAGTCACCGCAAGCCGGTTTGGCGCCGCGCCAACACATTGCACTCATTGGTCTGCGTGGTGCGGGCAAGTCAACTTTGGGCAAACGATTGGCCAAAGAATTGGGCTATGTGTTTGTTGAACTCAGCCGTGTCATTGAACAATTGGCAGGTTGCAGCATCAGTGAAATTCACGGTCTTTATGGACCGCAAGCCTACCGCCGCTACGAGAGACGTGCCTTGGAAGACAGTTTGACGCACAACACCCATGCGGTGTTGGCCACACCGGGTGGTTTGGTCTCGGAGGACGCCACCTTCACCCTGCTGCTTGGGAAGTGCTTCACGATTTGGTTGCAAGCCACGCCCGAAGACCACATGGCGCGGGTGTTGGCACAGGGCGACACCCGTCCCATGGCTGCCAGCACCGAGGCGATGCAGGATTTGCGCCGTATTCTGGTCAACCGCAGCCCGTTTTATGCCAAGGCGGATTTGCACTTTGATACCAGCGCTCAGTCTGAGGAGCAAAGCTTTCAGGCCTTGAAAAAAGCTTGGTTAGATCAGATCTAAATATCTGCAGTATATTGCATTAACTGATATAAATTCTGCACGATGATGCAGGGCTTG
>RFMX01000326.1 GCA_009927495.1 Betaproteobacteria bacterium | reverse complement strand
GCGTTTGGCGATATGGCGCTCCATTTGCGTGCCCAGCAGCAGCTCGGGGTGCATGGCTTTGACTGCGTCTTCGACTTCCAAATAGTCGTCGGTGATCAAGGCTTCAATGCCATAGAGCTTGGCTGCATCGCGAACTTCTCGGGCGAATTCACGGCTGTAAGTGCCTAATCCCACGACTTCAAAGCCCATTTCTTGGTGGGCCACACGTGCAGCAGCGATGGCATGGGTGGCGTCACCGAACACAAATACGCGCTTGCCGGTGAGGTAGGTGGAATCGACAGATTTGGCATACCACTTGGCACGTGAATCTTGGCTGTAATCGGCCAAAGATTTGCCGCTGTCGACCAAGCCTGCCAAGGTGCGTACTTCTTGGATGAAATCCAAAGTGCCATTGACGCCATAGGGAATGGCTTGGGTGAAGGGTTGCTCGCAGTTACGTTGCAACCATTGGGCGGTGGTGCGGCCCAGTTCGGGGTAGAGCACCACGTTGAAATCAGCCTCGCCTAAGCGACGCACATCGGCTACGCTGGCATTCAGCGGGGCGACCACATTCACTTGTATGCCCAGTTCTTCCACAAGTGCACGAATTTCTTTGACATCGTCACGGTGGCGAAAACCCAAAGCGGTGGGGCCTAAGATGTTGCAAGTGGGTGTGCGACCTGCCAAGGGTGAGCGTTGGTTGCCAGCGGGTACCAAGGCGCGGGACAAGTGGTAAAAAGTTTCTGAAGCCCCCCAGTTTTCTTTGCGTTGGTAGGCGGGTAACTCCAAGGGCACCACAGGAATAGGCAGGTTCAAGGCCAGCGCCAAACCGCCAGGGTCGTCTTGGATCAATTCGGCGGTGCAAGAAGCACCCACCAACATGGCATTGGGTTTGAAGCGTTCGTTGGCTTCACGCGCAGCGGTTTTGAACAATTCGGCGGTATCGCCACCCAAGTCGCGGGCTTGGAAGGTGGTGTAGGTGACGGGTGGGCGGCGTGGCAAGCGCTCGATCATGGTGAACAACAGATCGGCATAGGTATCGCCTTGCGGCGCGTGCAACACGTAATGCACATCGGTCATAGCCGTGGCCACACGCATGGCGCCAATGTGGGGCGGGCCTTCGTATGTCCAGAGGGTGAGTTGCATGGTGTTCGCCTTAGGCTGCCAGTTTGATGCGACGACGCAGGGGGCGGCTGAACAGCTCGGCCAAATCGGCAGCTTGTTCGTAGCCTTGGATGGGGGTGAAGACCAACTCGATGGCCCATTTGGTGGTCAGGCCTTGGGCCTCTAGTGGGTTGGCCAGTCCCAAGCCACACACCACCAAATCGGGTGAGGCCGCATGGCAGCGGTCAAGTTGGTTTTCCACATGCTGGCCCTCGGTGATGCGCGAGCCGGTTGGCAGCAGGGCCAATTCTTCGGCCATCAGCTTGCGGTGCAAATAGGGTGTGCCGATTTCGTCGAGCAACATGCCCAGCTCGCGACTGAGAAAACGTGCCAGTGGAATTTCCAACTGCGAATCGGGGAAGAAGAAGATTTTTTTACCTTCCAGATACACCTTTTGACGCGCCAACGCAGCTTCGGCGCGTTGGCGGGGTGCTCGTGTAACCGCTTCAAATTCAGCGCTGTCAACCCCCCAAGCGGTGGCGGCGGCTTGCAGCCATGCTGTGGTGCCTTCGGCACCCAATGGAAAGGGTGCAGCCAAGCGTTTAGCCCCACGAGATTCCATTGACAAGGTGGTATCGGCTAAGAAAGGTTGCGCCAACAGGTAATGGGTGTCAGGCCCAATGGCAGGCAACTCGGTGCTGTTGCGGGGCGGGAAAAAATCCACCGCTGTGATGCCCATGTCTGCCAGCAAACGGCGCATTTGGTCTTCCACCACATCGGCCAATGTGCCCACCACCAGCAAGCGTTTACCGCTGCCCGCTGGCAGGGTGGGTAGCACAGGAACCATGGCGTTCAAGCACGCGTCTTCGCCTTGGGTGAAGGTGGTTTCAATGCCGCTGCCTGAGTAATTCAGTACCCGCACCATGGGGTTGTGAACACGGCTTAAACGTTCGGCGGCACGGGACAGGTCGAGTTTGATGACCTCAGAGGGACAAGAGCCCACCAAGAACAAAGTGCGAATGTCGGGGCGACGGCTGAGCAGCTTGTCGACCACTTTGTCGAGCTCCTCATTGCAGTCGGCCAGACCAGCCAAATCGCGCTCATCGATGATGGCCGTGCCAAAGCGAGGCTCAGCAAAAATCATCACGCCGGCAGCGGATTGGATGAGATGGGCGCAGGTACGCGATCCAACCACCAAAAAGAAAGCGTCTTGGATTTTTCGGTGCAACCAAATGATGCCGGTCAAGCCGCAAAATACCTCGCGCTGGCCTCTCTCGGTACGCACCTTAGGGTCGCCGCAACCCGCGGCGTCACTGCGAATAGGGATGACAGCGTTCATGCGAGCAACTCCTTTTGCAAAGCCAAGGTGGCACGCTCTTGTCGTCGGGCGGCTTTGAGTTTCCAAAGAAATTGCCCTGCATTGATGGCGTAAGCGGCATATGCGGCCAATGCCAACCACAGCTGTTCGCGGGTACTCATGCTGCCAGTGAACAGCGCCCACAAGTAAGCGGTGTGCAGGCCTAGCACCAGAAAGCTGAACACGTCTTCCCAGAAAAAAGACTTGGCAAACAACCACTTATCAAACACCACTTTTTCCCAGATGGAGCCTGTGACCATGATGGTGTAGAGCACCAAGGTCTTGAACACCACGGACCATACTGCCAAGGTTTCACCTTGTCCGGTGACCATATAACGGGCAATTAAACACACGCTGATGCCAAACACGATGAACTGAAAAGCCGCCAAAAAGCCTTGCACCGGCGTCCAAATGGTGTTGTCGCGGCGAATGCGTTCTTCGGGGGTGTACAAACCCGCGCTGATCACAGTGGTGGCAGAAGCTTCGTTCATGGGTGCAGGGTTGTTTTCAAAGTCGATTAACTTTAGAGGTCTTAGTGCATAGTGTCAACTTAAATTGACGTTATTTAATCCTGACAATGCAGGGGTTTTCCCTAGTCTCTTGGTGTCAAAAAAATATGACACTTAGGCAACTTTTGAATTGTGATTGCATCAAACCTGAAAATCCATCATGGACCAGCAAGAAAGACAAGCCATGACTGTGCCATTGAGCCTGGCCAT
Organism: Betaproteobacteria bacterium; assembly: GCA_009927495.1. Classification (GTDB taxonomy): domain Bacteria; phylum Pseudomonadota; class Gammaproteobacteria; order Burkholderiales; family Burkholderiaceae_C; genus Limnohabitans. Next base: position 4,797 of record RFMX01000326.1, on the reverse strand, counting down.
CAAAGAGCACGTGATTCCGCAATTGCTGAACCATACGTCCCCTGAGCCCGCCGATATTGGTCTGGCCAAGCGACAAAGTGAGATTTTGGCCAAAGCTTGTTTGTCTTTGAATGCGCAAGAGATTGAGGCAATTGTCTTGAACATGCTTGGACAAGGCCTGGGTATGGAAAACTTGTTTTTACGGGCCATTCCAAATGCGGCGCGCTTGTTTCACGATTGGTGGGCTGAAGATGACATTGACTTCGTTAACGTCACCCAAGCCAGTTACCGGCTGCAAGAATTGGTCTACAGCCTCAGCGCAGACTTTGTGCTGTCAGGCCCCAAATGCGGTGGTTTGTCAAATTACAGCGCCATGTTGGTCAATACGCCCAACTCGCAACATTCCTTGGGCCTGCTGATTCTTTCGCAGTATTTCAAGCGTTATGGCTGGCATATTTTAGGCAGCACCACTTGGCGAGAGCCGGACATGATGATCACGGTGCAATCCAGTCATATTGATTTGATTGGCATCTCGGTCTCGGATGAAAAGCAATTTGCCTATTTAAAGCAATTGATAGCCAATTTGCGAAAAAAGTCTCTCAACCCTGGTTTGTTGGTCATGGTGGGCGGCCCCATGCTGCCCAAACACGGCGCTTTGTGTGAATGGCTTGGGGCTGATTTTGCGTGTTTACACGCCGATCAGGCGCAATTGATGGCGATGCAACAGGTCGAGCAAGCGCGTCATCGCATGGGTAAATCTTCAGATTCGGCGGTTTTCAAGTGATGGATAGCTTGGACAAACCCGCTTAGAATAGGTGTTTACCCAAGTCTTGCTCTGTGGGTGCTCTCGCCAGAAGGTTTGGCCAATGTCATTTTTCATGTTTTAAACCCTAAATGCCTTCTGATTACCTTGAATACACCTGATTTAAGTCCCGCGCATTTACAGCAGTTGTTGCCAGCTTTGGTTGACATTATGCTGGTTTTGGACAAGCAATGGACCGTGCTTGAGGTCACCGTATTTGGTAAGGATTTACAGCGTTTAGACACGGCGGGCTTAAAGGGGCGTTCTATCAATGACCTCATCAGCCACGACAGCAAAGATAAATTCGCTCTGATGTTGGCTGCTGTAGGCAAGAAAGAGGCCCCTGCATGGCGACATGTCAATTTTTCACCTTCTCCCGGCCAAGACTTGCCTTTGCAAGTCAATTTGGTGCCGCAAGAAAAAGACGGCACGGTTTGGCTTTTTGGGCGCGATTTAAGTAGTTTGTCGCAAATGCAAAGCCGTCTGGTTGAAGCCCATCAGTCGATGGAGCGCGACTTTTTGCGCTTGCGTCACATGGAGGCGCGTTACCGTTTGTTGTTTGAGTCGGTGGCTGACCCGATGTTGGTGGTTGATGTGGCGCAACGCCGCGTCATGGAGGGCAACAGCGCTGCGCAATTGTTGTTCAAAGACCTCAGCCGCAAACTGCCTGGCAGCGATGTGGCGCAGTTGTTTGACCCCGATAAACGCGAGGCTTTGGAGATTTTGCTACGCCAAGCGCAGGCAACTGGTCGCATGGAGTCGGGGCGGGTGCGCTACCTCAACGCCGAACGTGATTGCAATTTGCATGTATCCGTATTTGTGCAGGAGGGTGGTCCGCAGTACTTGTTGCGTTTGCAAGCCTTGAGTGTGCAACAAACCAGCCACACCGAAGCGCCTGTCGTTCATTGGTTCCACCATGCATTGGACCAAGCGCCCTTGGGTTTTGTGGTGGCCGATCGCTTGGGCACTATCTTGGCCAGCAACCCCGAGTTTTGCAGCATGGTGGGTGTGGCCTCTCACACCATGTTGGTGAACAAGAGTTTGGAAGACTGGTTGGCCAGAGGTGGCGTAGACCTTGGCGTGTTGTTGACCAACTTGCGCCAGTCACGCACCTTGCGCAGCTTTGCCACCGATTTGCGCAGCATGGTGGGCGTGCTCATTCCGGTCGATATCGCTGCCGTGACCTTGAATGGAGACGACCCCACTTATGGTTTCTTCTTTCATCAACTGTCTGGCGCACGAGGCCGTGAAGCCATGCCTGCCGCCAGTGGCGGCATGGCCGACTCGGTGGCACAGTTATCGCAGTTGGTCGGGCGTATGCCCATGAAAGAAATCGTGGGCGAAACCAGCACTATGATTGAGCGCATGTGCATTCAGGCTGCCCTAGAGTTGACCCAGAACAACCGCGCCTCAGCGGCCGAGATGCTGGGTTTGTCACGGCAAAGCCTGTATGTGAAATTGCACCGCTATGGCATGGTTGCCGAAGACGAGTCAGAGTAAACCCTTGACCTCGCAAAAAAGCGTCAACTTAGATTGACATTTATTTCTGTCAAATGAAAAATGGGGGGTATGGCGCTCCCCCAACCCTTTGCTGTTTTACAACTTTTAAAGCCCGTCACTTGGTTCCCGCCCATGTGGGCATTTGCTTGTGGCGCGGTGTCTTCGGGGCAATCACTGGCGGAACATTGGCTACTGATCCTGAGTGGCATGCTGTTGGCAGGCCCCATGGTCTGCGCTTGCAGCCAAGCGGTGAACGATTGGTTTGACCGCCACGTCGACGCCATCAACGAACCCCAGCGGCCCATTCCTTCAGGGCGAATTCCTGGGCACTGGGGCTTGTACATCGCCATCGTTTGGACTTTGTTGTCCATGTCGTGGGCGTGGCAGCTCGGCACTTGGGCATTTCGAGCCACCTTGCTGGCGCTGGTGCTGGCATGGGCTTACAGCGCCCCCCCTTTTCGCTTCAAAAAAGACGGCTGGATTGGCAACGCCGCTTGTGCCCTCAGTTACGAGGGCTTGGCCTGGATCACCGGCGCGGCCGTCATGCTGGGTGGGGCCATGCCTGACGCCCACATCACCACCTTGGCGCTGCTGTACAGCTTGGCGGCGCACGGCATCATGACTTTGAACGATTTCAAAGCCATCGAAGGCGATCGGCAAATGGGTATTTGGTCATTGCCGGTGCAACTCGGCGTCAAGGGCGCGGCGGGCACCGCTTGTTGGGTGATGTTGCTGCCCCAGTTCGTGGTGGTGGCTTTGCTGCTGGCTTGGGGTTTGTTGCCCTACGCGGTGGCGGTGTTGCTGCTGATTTACGCACAAACCCCTTTGATGATGCGCTTCATGCGCGACCCCGTGAGCCGCGCTTTAAACCTGAGCGCTTTCGGTGTGCCCTTGTTGGTGGCCGGCATGATGGTCAGCGCTTTTGCTTGGCGCAACGCTGCCCAACACACTACAACTTCTTCGGCCGATGCCATTCCATTTTTGACAGCCCAATCTCTTCAGGAGCACTCGCATGCAAAACTTGACCTATGACGTGGTGGTGGTCGGCGGAGGCCCATCTGGCGCCACCGCAGCCGATGATTTGGCCAAACTGGGCCGCCATGTGTTGTTGCTCGACAGGCAAGGGCGTATCAAGCCTTGTGGCGGCGCGATTCCGCCGCGCCTCATCAAAGATTTCGATATCCCCGACGAGCTGTTGGTGGCCAAAGCACGAGCGGCTCGCATGGTCTCACCCAAAGACAAAAAAGTAGATATTCCTATCGAGGGTGGCTTTGTCGGCATGGTCAACCGTGACCAATTCGACGAATGGTTGCGTGTGCGAGCAGAAAACCATGGCGCAGTCAGGCAGCGCGGTATGTTTGACAAGCTCAGCCGCGACGACGATGGCGTCAGCCGTGTGCATTTCACCATCCGCACTGACGACGGCATGGAAAAAGCCGCCAGTGTGCGGGGGCGCTGCATCATCGGCGCGGATGGCGCTCGCTCTGAGGTGGCACGCCAAGCCGTCCCTGGTGCCGAAAAAACCAAGTATGTTTTTGCCTACCACGAGATTGTCAAAACCCCCGAGGACATGGTGCAAACCGAGTCGGACCCATCACGCTGCGATGTGTATTACCGAGGCAGTTTGTCGCCCGATTTTTATGGCTGGGTGTTCCCCCATGGCGACACCATGAGTGTGGGCACAGGCAGCGCTGACAAGGGATTTTCCCTGCGCGGTGCGGTGGGACGATTGCGCGATGCTGCCGGTTTGCAGCACGCCACGGTACTGCGCCGCGAAGGTGCGCCTTTGCCCATGAAGCCTTTGCCTCGCTGGGACAACGGCCGCGATGTGGTGTTGGCGGGTGACGCCGCGGGCGTGGTGGCGCCAGCGTCGGGTGAGGGCATTTACTACGCCATGCTGGGCGGCAGGCTGGCGGCGGATGCGGTCCATGAATGTTTGGTACAACGCAACCCCGCGGTCTTGAAGCAGGCCCGTAAGCGTTTCATGAAAGACCATGGCACTGTGTTTTTCGTGCTGGGCATCATGCAGTATTTTTGGTACAGCACCGACAAACGCCGTGAAAGTTTTGTCAAGATGTGTGAAGACAAAGACGTACAAAAACTCACGTTTGACTCGTACATGAACAAAAAGCTGGAGCGCAAAAAACCCATGGCGCATGTGAAGATTTTCTTCAAAGACATGGCGCATTTGATGGGCATGGCAAAGACCTGACGGCTTCGTCGCTTCGCGCCTCGCCGTGACGTCATTGCGAGCGTAGCGAAGCAAACTCTTGTAAAAACGCCGCGCATTTCATGGGCGCTTCCTCATGGACCAAATGCCCATACCCAGCCCAACTGTCCACGCGCCCGTCAGACAGCAAAGACAGTGCTTGCTGGGCTTGTGCGGGTGGTACGGCGCGGTCGTTCTCCCCCACCAAGATATGCACAGGGCAGCGCAATTGGCGCAGCATGGACGGACCTACAGACAGGTCCCAAGCCGCCATCATTTTCAAAGCGCCTTGGGCGTGCTCGGGGTC
>RFMX01000107.1 GCA_009927495.1 Betaproteobacteria bacterium | reverse complement strand
TTTAAACAGTGGTCGCCCCGTCACCCAAGCCGGTTTGCTGGCGCAGTCTGACCAGTCTCTTTTGCTAGCCCCGATGGCCGAACGCATGGCCTCCGAAGCGGCGGCGATCCTGGCGCAGGTGCTGGACAACGGACGCGTCACGCCGAATGGCGGCGGCGAATCCCAACAGGCTTGCTTGGGTCTTGTGGCTTTGGATGAGGCTTTGGAAGATGAAACCCCCATGGCGGAGTGCTTGCAAGAGCGTCTTGGTATCTGGCTGGATTTGCGCCACCTTGGGCGGCCAGAAGAAGCCAGCGACGAGGTGCTAGGGCTGATTGGGGTGCTCTGTAGCCCTGACGGCGAGGCCGAGGAAGAGCGCCAAACGGTGTTGCAACGTTTGCGCACACTGCGCTTGAATGACCTACAAATACAAGCCATTACCCAAATGGGACTGGCCATGGGCATCGCCAGCCTGCGCGGACCTTTGGCCTGTGTGCGCTTGGCCTGTGTGCTGGCTGCGCTGCGTGAAAGCGATGCCGTGGAAGACATCGATCTGGGCCGCGCTGCCCGTTTGTGCCTGACACCTCGGGCTACCCAGTTGCCCGCACCGCCCGAGCTAGAAGCGCCGCCAGAACAAGCTGAAGAGCCACAAGAGCCACCGCCTGAGGAGGAAAGCGCACCACCCGATCCAGAGCCGCCCTCTGAGTCCCCTGAAGATGACGCCTTGCCGCAAGAGATGGCTGAGTTGTTGTTAGAGGCAGCCTTGGCCACCTTGCCACCCGATGTGTTGGCACAATTGGCCAACAACCATGCCACCCGAATCCAAGGCGGCGGTCAAAGCCGAAGTGGTGCTTTGCGACACAGCCGCAGTCGTGGCTCGCCCTTGCCCCCGCGTCCGGGCTTGCCGCGCCAAGGCGCTCGTTTGCATGTGCTGGCCACGTTGGGACACGCCGCGCCACTGCAAAAGCTTCGTACGCCTTTGGCTTCTGCATATGGTGCTGCCAGTCGCTTGGCGATTCGTGCCGAAGACTTCCACATTCACCGCTTTGCAGAGCGCACCCAAACCTGTTTGATTTTTGCCATCGACGCCTCCGGCTCCGCGGCGCTGCACCGCTTGGCCGAGGCCAAGGGCGCGGTAGAGTTGCTGTTGGCGCAGTCGTATGCGCGGCGCGATCAGGTGTGCGTAGTGGGTTTTCGCGGTACTCAAGCCGAGGTGTTGTTGCCCCCTACCAAGTCACTGGTTCGCGCCAAACGAAGCTTGGCGGGTTTGCCAGGTGGTGGTGGCACACCCCTGCCCCATGCGATGAAATTGGCACTGGAACTCGCCTTGCAACAGCGCCGCTTGGGCGTCACCCCCAGCTTGGTCATGCTGTGCGATGGCCGCGCCAACGTCAGCCTGCAAGGCAGTGGTGGACGCTCGCAAGCCTTGCAAGAGACTCTGTCACTGGCCCAAGCTTGGCGAGCCCAAGGTTTGCAAAGCATTTGGATTGACACCTCTGCCCGCCCCGAACCGCAAGCTGAGCAAATCGCACTGGCCATGGGTGCGCGCTATGTGCCCTTGCCCCAGGCCAACAGCCAACGCATGGCACAAGTGGTGCAAGCCGCCACGCGTTGATATGGACTGGCAAGCGCATCGCCACCATTGGCCACACGCTGAACGCAGCCGGTTTGTAGAGGCTGGTGGTGTGCGCTGGCATGTACAGCAAGCGGGCTCACAAGGCCCCCGGGTCTTACTCATCCATGGCACGGGTGCATCTGGCCACACATGGCGCGATCTGTTGTTGCCACTGGCCGAACACGCACAGGTGTGGGCGGTGGATTTGCCGGGGCATGGTTTCAGTTCGCTGGCGGTAGGTGCAGGCATGTCCATGCGCGGCATGGCCGACAGCCTGCATTTGCTGATGCAAACACTGGGGGTGAGCGTCGAAGTGTTCATCGGGCACTCGGCTGGTGCGGCCATTGCGGCACGCATGGTGGTCGACCATGCGCTGACACCTCAGGTATTGGTTGGTATCAATCCCGCTTGGTTGCCACTGCCGGGTTTGGCAGGTTTGCTGTTTCCACCCACCGCCAAACTGCTGGCCCTCACCCCTTTTGTGCCGCAATGGTTTGCCAAGCAGGCCAGCGCGCCCGATATGCTGGATAAATTGCTAGACGGCACAGGCTCGGTGTTAGACGCGAGTGGCAAAGCGCTTTACGCCGAATTGGTGAGC
>RFMX01000385.1 GCA_009927495.1 Betaproteobacteria bacterium | reverse complement strand
AACGGTGCCGTTTTGCACCCCATCGACCACGCCAAACGGAGGCATCAGTTCACCAGCCGCGTGGGAAGAAATCACAAACTTGCCGCCGCTCAATTCGCCGACCTTTTTCACAAAGGTTTCAGCAGCACCGTAAATGGTGTCAAGCGACTTGGGAAAGCTTGAGGCCAAGCGCCACCGAATAGCAGCTTGGGCGTGTACAGCAGGTGCAGTGCCAGCAGCCAGCACGCCCAAAATACCCGCGTTTTTAAGAGCAGAACGACGATCCATGCTTATGTCTCCAAAGAGTGAATAGTTTGCGCGGCGAGTGTATCAGCCCACCAGTTTCAAACTGGGATTAACCGTAGCATCTGTGGGTTTGAGATGTAGCGCAAAACGTTGCTGTATGGAAGCTTCAATTCCCTGTGCATCCAACCCTAAAGAGGACAGAATTTTTTGTGGGTCGCCATGCTCGGTGAACACATCGGGTACCCCTAAACGAAGTACGGGAATGTTGACGCCTGCATCTTGTAAGGCCTCAAGCACAGCTGACCCAGCGCCACCCATGAGTGCGCCTTCTTCAATGGTGACCAAGGCCTCATGGCTGGCGGCCATGCGCAGCAGCAGCTCTGTGTCCAAGGGCTTGGCCCAGCGCATATTGGCCACGCTGGCATTTAAATTGTCTGCGGCTTTGAGTGCGGGATAGAGCATGCTGCCAAACGCCAAAATCGCGACACCCTTGCCATGGCGGCGCATTTCCCCTTTGCCAAATGGCAGCGTGGGCAAACCAGCGCTCATGGGTGTGCCCACCCCCGAGCCGCGAGGGTAGCGAACCGCCACGGTGTGGTCTTGTGCGTGAGCGGTGCTGAGCAACATGCGGCATTCGTTTTCGTCCGCTGGGCAAGCAATGCTCACTTGTGGAATGCAACGCAGAAAAGGAATGTCGTATACGCCCGCATGGGTGGGGCCATCTGCTCCCACAATGCCTGCACGGTCCAGCGCCAGCACCATGGGCAGTTTTTGCAAAGCCACATCGTGGATCAGTTGGTCGTAGGCGCGTTGCAAGAAAGTGGAGTAAATCGCCACCACCGGCTTTAAGCCTTCGCACGCCAAACCAGCGGCAAAGGTCAAGGAATGCTGCTCGGCAATGCCCACATCGTGGTAGCGGTCGGGAAAGCGGTGGTGGAACTCCACCATGCCCGAGCCTTCGCGCATGGCGGGGGTGATGGCCACCAATTGGGGGTCCACCGCCGCCATGTCGCATAACCAAGTGCCAAACACTTGGCTAAAGGTTTGTTTTGGCGCAGTCGCTGGAGGCACCAAACCCACCTTAGGGTCGAATTTGCCAGGACCGTGGTAGGCGATGGGGTCAATTTCAGCCAACTTATAGCCTTGACCTTTACGTGTGACCACATGCAAGAACTGCGGTCCTTGCAAATGCTTGATGTTTTCCAGCGTGGGAATCAGCGAGTCGAGGTCGTGGCCGTCAATAGGACCGATGTAATTAAAGCCGAACTTTTCGAACAAAGTCGCGGGCACCACCATGCCTTTGGCTTGCTGTTCAAAACGGCGAGCCAAGTCAAACAGAGGAGGCGCATTTTTCAGGACCTGCTTGCCCACCTCTTTGGCGGCCGAGTAAAACCGACCACTCATAAGTTGCGCTAGGTATCGGTTGAGCGCACCGACGGGGGGACTGATCGACATGTCGTTGTCGTTGAGGATAACCAACAGATTCGTGTCAGACACCCCTGCGTTGTTGAGCGCCTCAAAGGCCATGCCTGCAGTCATGGAACCATCGCCAATGATGGCCACACAGCGCCGTTGCTCACCTTTTTGTTTGGCCGCCAAGGCCATGCCCAGTGCAGCAGAAATACTGGTGGAGGAATGCGCTGTACCAAAAGCATCAAATTCGCTTTCGTCGCGCTTGGGAAATCCTGCCAAGCCATCAAGTTGTCGCAAGGTATGCATTCGGTCGCGTCGACCGGTCAGGATTTTGTGCGGATAAGTTTGGTGACCCACGTCCCACACCAAACGGTCATGGGGGGTATTGAAGACGTAATGCAGGGCCACCGTGAGTTCCACCGTGCCGAGGTTTGAGCTGAGGTGTCCGCCTGTTTTGGCGACACTTTCAAGCACAAATGAGCGCAGCTCGTCTGCCAGCGGACGCAGCTGTGCAGTGGACATACGTCGCAAGTCTGCGGGTGAATTGATATTTTTTAACAATGAACTCATCTGCCTGCCTCTTTAGCCAACCGTGCGCTGCCTTTAATGTAATCCCAAGCCACTTGAATGTGTCAATTAAAGTTGACGCTTAAGGGTATTCACTAGGGTGCTTTCGCCATGAAAAAACCCCACAAGGCTTTCGCATTGTGGGGCCAGCTGTGCCGGTTAGGAAACAGTTTAGCTTAAGGCATGACCTTGTGCATTCACGTACAAAGCGTAAATGGAGGTTGAGCCGCACATGAACAAACGGTTACGCTTGGTGCCACCGAAGCACAGATTGGCAATCACCTCAGGCGTGTGCAAGAAAGCCAACATAGTGCCATCGGGGTGATGGACACGCACACCGTTGGTTTCCATGCCGCCCCAGCCCCAGCCGCACCACACATTGCCATCGGTGTCACAACGGATACCGTCGGTGAAACCAGGTGCGAAGTCGGCGAAGATTTTGGGGTTGCTGAGTTTTTGGTCTTTCACATCAAAAACGATGATGTTGGCTGGGTTGCCAGGACCGTCGGTTGCACCTGTATCGACCACGTAGCATTTCTTGAAATCGGGTGAGAAGCAAATGCCGTTGGGGCGACGCATGGGGCCTTCGGCCGCCACGGTGACCTTGCCATCGGGAGCGATGCGGTAGACGCGTGTGGGTAACTCGAACTCTGCCTTATGGCCTTCATAGGGGCCCATGATGCCGTAGCCAGGGTCTGTGAAGTAGATAGAGCCATCAGGTGTGGTGGCTGCATCGTTAGGCGCATTGAGTTTTTTGCCGCCGAAGCTGTCGCACAAAGTCGTCCAAGTGCCATCGAAGTTGCGACGACGCACGCGCCGTGTGTCGTGTTCCATGGCGATCAAGCGACCTTGTGTGTCACGGCTGTGGCCATTGGAGTAGCCGGAATCTGATTGAAAAGTGCTGACAGCACCGTTTTCTTCATTCCAACGCAACACGCGGTTGTTGGGAATGTCGCTCCACAGCAAATTGCCCCAATCACCCATCCACACTGGGCCTTCACACCACAATGCTGCGTCGTGGCCTTGGCCGTGCCAAATGCGCTGAAGTGTGGCGTTGCCTTGACGGCCGCTGAAGCGCTTGTCCAACACTTCAAAGGCGGGTTCTGGGTAAGTGACAGGGTGGTTGCCTGTCCAGTCACGGCCTTGCTGGAATTTGTCATTGGCGCTGGCAGTGACAGTGGCGGTTGCAGCGGCCACGCCGGCAGCAGCGCTGGCCAAAAATCCACGACGGGCCAGGCTTAAAGGCTTGGCAGAAACGCTTTGGGCTTCGGCGGTTACTGCGGGGTTTGAGTTTTTATCCATGCTGTCTCCTCAGGGGTTAAAAAAAAGGTGAGCCCTGATACTCGGACTTAAAACTTAATTCAACAATTAGCGTAAACCCCTTAAATTATTAAGTTTATTTTTTTAGTCAGGTATTTTGTTTTGGGAAAGAAAAAACCCCTGAGGCGTCAGCAACAGGGGTTTTGATAGAGGGCTGACCAGCAGCCCAAAACAAGCGATTTAGCCTTTGGCAGCGTAGGCGTTACACCAGCCAGCAGCAGCAACTTGTTTGCCTGCAAACAAGGGGCACATACCGGCTTTGTCACCCGCTTTGCCTTGGAACAAAGCACAGTTGCTGCAGTTTTGGCTGGCCTTGTGGGTGGGGAATTTCTTGGCGTCGACTTTGCTGGAATCAGCCTTGTAACCCAGGGCACCCGCTTGGGGGTCGGTTTCGGCAACCATGTCAGCAGCCATGGCAACACGGCCAGCCAACAAAGCGACGCTACCAGCGCTGACTTGAATCATGAATTCGCGACGACGGGTCATAAAAATCTCCAGTGAAAGTTACCCCGAGGGGAGAAAATAAAGCCCAGATTCTCACTCAGCTTTAAGGTTTAAACAAAACGCGGCCCTCATACCCTAGGTTGACACTGGGATAAACCATGGCAAAGCCTGCACAAAGGGACCATTCAGGATGATGGTGTCATGGTTGAGCACCCCTGCTGCAGAAACCCATATTAAATAGGGAACAACCAGCATGGATGCCCAGCGGGATTCACGCCACAGTCCCTGAATCAGCCAAATAATGCTCAGCCAAAGGAAAAGCCACTCCCACATCGCCAAATCGGGTCGGTGCATATGGAAGTACAAATAGCTCCACAAAATATTGAGAGCACCGTTGTAAAGGTAAAGCCCCACCACTTTGCTGCGCCGGGCCAAAGTGGGCGCTTGATGCCACGCCAACCACGCGCTGATGGCACAAAGGGTGAATATCGAAGACCAAATGGCACCAAAAGCAGGGTCTGGCGGTTTCCATGCAGGGTGCTTGAGCTGGTAGTACCAAGGACCCAAATCAGTGAGGGCATTGCCAATACCGGCAATTCCAAAACTGATGGCAAAGCACAAGGCCAAACTGCGCCACTGTCTTCTCCAATGCGGCCAACCCAGATTGGCTAGAGGGATTTTTTGAATATCGTTTGTCACTGAATAAGCCTGCTCAAAGATAAAAAGTCTAATTTAGGGTTTTCCCGAATGCTCGCCCGCCCAAAACAACCATAATGTCAACCTTAATTGACACTGAA
>RFMX01000072.1 GCA_009927495.1 Betaproteobacteria bacterium | reverse complement strand
TCCATGGCAGCGATCAAGCCATTGAGCTCGCTGTTCATCATCATCATTCGGTTGGCGTCAGCCAGTTTGTCAAACAAAGCGGCATGGGCTTCTTGGCCCGCCAACCCGCTTTGCGCCAAGGCTTTGGCGGGTGCGCTGCCCGCTACCAAGGCTTCAACCGCTGAGCGTGTGGGCTTGGCCTCGTAGCTGGCTTCGGCCATGGCCATGAGCATGTCCACCCGTTCGCTGTCCGACGGTGCTTTACCCACCACATGCAAGCCGTGCGGAATCAAGGTGTATTCCAGCTCTAAAATTTGCTCACCCAATTTTTGGATGCGTTTGGCGGCGCTCAGTTCAAAGGGCGCATTCGTCGCCAAGGTCCAGGCGGGTTCCATACTGACCAAGTAAAGTTCGGCCGCTTGGGCTTGCACCAAGGCCATCAGTTCACCTCGCTCATGCTCTTGCTCAAGGTCCAGGCTGCGCCAACGGTCGATGGAGGCTTTCAAGTCTGCAAGTCCAGCATACAAACCCGACTCGGCCACGGGGGGGGTGAGGTAGCTGATCAGTGTGGCGGCAGCGCGTCGCTTGGCGATGGCACCTTCAGATGGGTTGTTGGAGGCGTAGAGGTAGAAATTGGGCAGCTCGCCAATCATGCGGTCTGGCCAACACAGCGCGGACATGCCGTTTTGTTTGCCGGGCATGAATTCCAAAGCGCCGTGGGTGCCAAAGTGCAGCACCGCGTTGGCATTGAAGTCTTCTTTCAGGTAGCGGTAAAACGCCGAAAACGCGTGGGTGGGTGCAAAACCTTTTTCAAACAGCAAACGCATGGGGTCGCCTTCGTAGCCGAAGGAGGGTTGTACCCCCACCAACAGGTTGCCGTACTGCTGGCCCATCACAAAGATAGATTGACCGTTGGTCAGGTGTTTGCCAGGTGCGGGGCCCCACTGAGCTTCAATTTCAGACAACCATTTTTCACGCTGAATGTGTTGCTCGGCAGGAATGAGGGTATGCACATTCGCGTCGGCGCCGTACTGCTTGGCGTTGCCATACAAAATGCCGTCGCGCAAGGCGTCAACGCTTTCGGGTAAATCCACCGTGTAGCCCTGCGCCTTCATCTCGACCATGGTGTTGAACAGGGACTCGAATACCGCCAAATAAGCGGCTGTGCCGGTGTTGCCCGAGTTGGGTGGAAAGTTGAAGATGACCATGGCGACTTTGCGCTGGGCACGTTCGGAGCGTCGCAAATCCACCAATTTGCCCACCCGCGCTGACAACATGGCGGTGCGCTCAGTGCAAGTGAACATGTCTTGCTGCTTATGGTCTTTGGTGAAGGTGCAGCGTTGTTGGCAACCGGTGCAGGTCACGCCATCAGCGCCGGGGCGTCCGCCGTACACCATAGGAACGGTCGAGCCGTCAAGCTCGGGGATGGCGATCATGATGGTGGATTCAACGGGCAACAGACCGCGGTCGGAGCCGCCCCATTGGTCCAAGGTTTGGAACTCCACAGGGTGCGCTGCGATATAAGGCACATCCAGTTTGGACAAAATTTCTTCGGCGGCATGGGCGTCGTTGTAAGCTGGGCCGCCCACCAGCGAAAAGCCGGTCAGGGACACCACCGCGTCCACCGTGGTTTGACCGTTCTTCAAGAAAAACGCGTCAATGGCGGGGCGTGAATCCAAGCCCGATGCAAACACCGGCACCACATTCAGGCCTTGCACTTCCATGGCGGCGATGACCGCGTCGTAGTGCTGTGCGTTGCCCGCTATCAAATAAGAACGAAGAAGAATAAGTCCCACTCGCCCCCTTGCTTTGTCAGGGGAGACCACTGTGGGCAAATCCGTCAGTTGGTCCGATAAACGTGACTTCATGCGCGGGTGGTAAATGCCTACCTCGGGGTACTCCACGGGCGGCAAAACTTTGTTTTTGCTGCGCCCTTTGTCCGAGGTGGCGTATCGGTCGGCCAAGTAATGCACCATGCCTTGGATGTTTTCCTGAGAACCGCCCAGCCAATATTGCAGCGTCAGAAAGTAGGCGCGCAGGTCTTGGGCGGTGCCGGGGATGAATCGCAGCATTTGCGGGATGCGGCGCAACATTTTCATCTGTTTGACCCCTGCCGCAGCTTTTTCGCTGTCGTCTTTGGGGTTGCCACGCATTTTTTTCAAAAATGCCATGGGGCCACTGGCCGGCTTGGACATATCGAGCTTGCCAATGCGGGTAAGCTTTACCACTTCGCCGGCAGACATGGCACACACGATGGCGTCGCAATGTTCTCGCCTGGCTTGCAAGTCGGCCAAAATAGGCAGGAAATGGTCTTCCATGAACAGCATCGTCACAATGATGATGTCGCCTTGGGCGATATCTTGACGGCATTGCGCCAAATGCTCTGGATTGGTTGCAAACTCTGAGGCGGAATGGATGGTCAAGCTCAGATGTGGCAGCAAACGTTTCAAGCCCACTTGTGCTCGGTCTACCGCACTGTTGAGGTGGGTGTCCATGGTGACAATCACCACACGGGTGCTGATGTCTTGCTGTGTACCTTGCTTGAGGGTGACCGTCATGCAGTGTGCTCGCGGAGAAGTTTGGCGTTAAATGGGATTGACAGG
>RFMX01000416.1 GCA_009927495.1 Betaproteobacteria bacterium | reverse complement strand
CCTGTCGGGCAGCAGCAAAGCGTTCATGCAGGCATAGGTGCTGATGCCTTTGCGCAGGCCGATCACTTGGTCGATGTAGTGCAAATGCGCGTCAGGCGTGGTCCAGGTGCCGCAAATCAAGCCATCAACTTCACCTTTGTGAAGCATCATCGAGCCAATCAGCGTGAGTCGCCTGCGCATATCAATTTTTGCCAACTGGGCCGTGACACCCTTGCGAGCGGTGAGTTGGTGGTAGGTCTGCCAAAAGTCTTTGTAGCGATGGTCGTCTTCCACGTTGACCACTTCGTAATCCACACCTTCAACCAAGCGCAAGCCAAAACGCTCAATGCGCTGCGCAATGATGGCGGGGCGACCAATCAAAGTGGGCTTGGCCAAGCCTTCGTCCAACACAATTTGCGCGGCGCGAAGTATGCGTTCGTCTTCACCTTCGGCAAAGCAAATGCGCTTTTTCAATCCACGTTTGGCAGCAGCAAAAATCGGTTTCATCGCTGAACCAGAGGCATACACCAGGGACTGCAATTTCTCGCGGTAAGCGTCCATGTCGGTGATGGGGCGCTGCGCCACGCCGCTGGCAATCGCGGCTTGCACCACGGCGGGGGCGATCTTCATCATCAAGCGTGGATCGAAGGGCTTGGGGATCAGGTACTCGGGACCAAAGGCCAAGGTTTCGCCTGCGTAAGCCGCAGCCACCACCTCGCTTTGCTCGGCTTGGGCCAGCTCGGCAATGGCATGCACCGCCGCGATTTCCATCTCCGAGGTGATGGTGGATGCACCCGCGTCCAAAGCACCACGAAAGATATAGGGGAAGCACAGGACGTTGTTGACCTGGTTGGGATAGTCAGTGCGACCGGTGGCCATGATGGCGTCGTCTCGCACCTTCAAAACCTCTTCGGGCAGGATCTCTGGCGTGGGGTTGGCCAGCGCCATGATGAGCGGCTTGGCAGCCATTTTCTTCACCATCTCGGGCTTTAACACCCCGCCAGCTGACAGGCCTAAAAACACATCCGCGTTGTCGATCACCTCGGCCAAGGTGCGCTTGTCGGTTTTTTGAACGAACTGAATTTTGTCTTCGTCCATGAGTTCGGTGCGGCCCTCGTAGACCACGCCTGCCAAGTCGGTGACCCAAATATTTTTGCGCGGCATGCCAAGCTTGACCAGCATGCCCAAACACGCCAATGCGGCGGCACCTGCGCCTGAGGCCACCAATTTCACTTGGGCGATGTCTTTGCCGACCACTTTCAAGCCATTCAAAATCGCCGCACCCACCACGATAGCGGTGCCGTGCTGGTCGTCGTGAAAGACGGGGATCTTCATGCGTTCGCGCAACTTGCGCTCGACATAAAAACAATCAGGCGCCTTGATGTCTTCGAGGTTGATGCCACCGAATGTGGGCTCCAAGGCCGCGATGATGTCGACCAGTTTGTCGGGGTCTTTTTCGTTGACTTCGATATCGAACACATCGATGCCAGCGAACTTTTTGAACAACACGCCCTTGCCTTCCATCACCGGTTTGGCGGCCAAGGGACCGATGTCGCCCAAGCCCAGTACCGCGGTGCCGTTGGTGATCACCGCGACCAAGTTACCGCGGCTGGTGTATTTGTAGGCGTTGTTGGGGTCTTTGACTATTTCTTCGCAGGGTGCAGCTACACCTGGCGAGTAGGCCAGCGACAAATCGTGTTGGTTCAGCAGTTGCTTGGTGGCTTGGATCGCCACCTTGCCGGGGCTGGGGAACTCGTGGTATTCAAGGGCGGCGCGGCGCAATTCGGCGCGAGCTTGCGCGCTGGTGTGGTCGGTGAGGGGGACGGGTGGGCTGGCCATGAGGGACTCCAAGCGCCGCCAGAAGCAGGGTGTCTGGCAAGCCGTGCCGATTCTAGGCGCGTATGCGCTTCAGAATTTGTAGGTGTACTCAGCGATCAAGGCATCGCTGTCGCGCTTGCGGGTTTGCACATTCCAAGCGCGTACAAAACGAAATTCGATTTCATGGTGGGCGTCGAAATCGTAGCTAGGGCCAAAGCGAAATTTGTTCATATCGTGGCCAGCCGTGCC
>RFMX01000340.1 GCA_009927495.1 Betaproteobacteria bacterium | reverse complement strand
AAACACAGCCAAGGCCTGAGATGAGCCAGCCTTTGAAACACTATTTGCACTTTGGCGATGCGTCTGCCGATGACTACGCGTATTTGTTCAGCCGTGCGGCGCTGATCAAGGCCAAGTTCAAGGCCTATGACAAACACCAGCCACTGACCGATCGCACCTTGGCCATGATTTTCGAGAAGGCCTCGACCCGCACCCGCATCAGCTTTGAAGCCGGCATGTACCAAATGGGCGGTGCGGTGGTTCACTTGACCACGGGCGACACCCAACTGGGCCGCGCAGAGCCCATCGAAGACAGCGCCAAAGTGATCAGCCGCATGGTGGATTTGGTGATGATCCGCACCTACGAGCAAACCAAGATCGAACGCTTCGCCGCCAATTCGCGGGTGCCGGTCATCAATGGTTTGACCAACGAATTTCACCCCTGCCAAATCTTGGCCGATATCTTCACCTTCATCGAGCACCGAGGCGATGTGAACAAACCCTTGGACTGCCTCAAAGGCAAAGTGGTGGCTTGGGTGGGTGACGGCAACAACATGGCCAACACCTGGCTGCAAGCGGCTGACCTGCTGGGCTTCACGGTACACGTCAGCACCCCCAGCGGCTACGAGGTGAACCAAGCCGTGGCAGGTGTGAAAAACCCCCATTGCTTCAAAGTGTTCACAGACCCCTTACAAGCTTGCCAAGGCGCAGACTTGGTGACCACCGATGTGTGGACCAGCATGGGCTATGAAGCGGAAAACGAAGCCCGTCGGAAGGCCTTTGGCGCTTGGTGTGTGGACAGCCGCTTGATGGCTGCCGCGCAGCCAGACGCGTTGTTCATGCACTGCCTGCCCGCCCACCGGGGTGAGGAAGTGCAAGCCGAGGTGATTGACGGTCCGCAGTCGGTGGTGTGGGATGAAGCTGAAAACCGTTTGCATGTGCAAAAGGCGCTGATGGAATGGTTGTTGCTGGGTCGGCTCTAACACCGTCATCGCGATGAGCGAAGCGAAGAAGCGATCTATCGCCCGTACAGCCATGGCATATCCATGACCGCCGCGCCGCCCCAACGCATGGAAAGGTCCCGTCCCCAAGCCAAGGCACCACTGGCGTGAAACACTCTCGCATTGCGCCTGGCTCTGGCTTGTACTTTGGCCACACGTTGCCAACGGGCTTGCGCATAGGGTTGCAATCGTTGCTCAACGCTCAGCCCCGCTTGCAACCAACACTGCGCCAATGTGCCTGCGTCTTCGATGGCCATGCCCGCACCTTGGGCCAAATACGGCAGCATGGGATGCGCCGCATCGCCCAATAAAGCCAGCCTGCCCTGTGCCATGTCATCTGCGCTTTGCACAGGCTGACGGTCAAACAAAGCCCATGCCCGCCACGATTCGCTCATGCGGACCAAGTCTTGTAAACGGCTGCAACTGCCCCGATGGGCTGTTTGTAAATCGTGGGCGGTTTGCGCTGCACTGCGTTGGCTGTCCCAGCCTGGGGTTTGCGCTGCATCGCTCGTTTCGACCAACACCACCACATTCAACCATTCGCCACCACGCACGGGGTAATGCACCACATGCAAACGCGGCCCCAACCACAAACCCATGGCATCCCCCCGCCAGGCAGCAGGCAGGGTATGGCGCGGCAACAGGGTGCGGTAAGCCCAGTGGCCACTGGCTTGCAACTGGGATGACGGCCATGCCAGTTCACGCAGCTTGCTGTTGATGCCGTCTGCGCCTATCAGCGCTTGACTTGCGTGTTCAACAACCTGTCCTTCGGAGCTTAGCCATTGGGTTTTGACGCACGAGGCATCTGCTTTTACATCCTGCAAACGTTGCCCTAGATGTAGCACTGACAGGCCTTGCGCATTGACCGCATCTGACAAGACCTGATGCAAATCCGCTCGGTGGATGGTGAGGTAAGGCGCTCCATAGCGTTGCTCAAACGTCTTTGCCATGGGCAAGCAGCCCAACTGCTGGCCGGTTTTCGCGTCCATCACCTCGAGCTGTGAAGGCACAAAGCCTTTGGCTTGCAGCGCCTCCCCAACGCCCCAGCCTTTTAGTCGCCGCAGCGCGTTGGGCCCCAAACCAATGCCTGCGCCTACCTCCGTGAACGCGGGGCTTTGTTCAAACAACTGCGTGGTCACACCGGCTTGACCCAAGGCCAACGCCGTGGCCAAGCCCCCCAGTCCACCGCCTACCAACAAGATGTCGTGCATTGGCCCATGCTAGCAAGCGCTTGGCGCGGTTTGTAAGTCGATTGACAAGATTTCGTAAGTGCCACATACTTTTGTAGCTGGCAAATGGAGTAACTTATGACCCTCACCACCGCCCGAGTGGGCACCAACAACCGGAGCCAAATCGTGACCATCCCGTTGGCATTTCGCTTTCCAGAGACGATAAAAACAGTCTATATACGCAAAATTGGCGACGACCTGGTGCTGTCTCCACGGCCAGACAATTGGGCGGATTTTTTAAGCCTTGGCCCCCAAGTCAGCGAAGATTTCATGGCCACGCTGCAAGACCAAGCCGTTCAAGAGCGGGAAAGCCTTTGAGCGCTTTGTACCTCTTGGATACAGACATCTGCGTGGCCCTGCTCAGGCGCAATTCACCCAGTCTGATTAAGCGCTTGCAAAGCATCAGCCCAAACCACTTGGCGATGTCGATGGTCACATGGGCTGAACTTCAGTACGGTGTGCAAGCTTGCAACCGTGTGGAAGAAAAACCGCTCCGCTGTTGCGTTGCTGGGCAACACATCAAAGCGCTCGATTGGAACCATGAAGCCGCCATGCACTATGCGCATATTCGGCATGCCTTGAAAACCAAGGGCAAGTTGATCGGCAGCAATGACTTGATGATTGCCGCCCACGCCTAAGTCTGGGCGCAACCGTGGTGACCAACAACACCCGCGACTTTAAGCGCGTACCTCAGTTGTCATTGGACAACTGGATCAATTAAGTGACTTTCTAAGCCCCAAACTTAGCAAAGCACGCATCCAACTGCCGACGCCACACCGCTTTTTGGTCGGATGACACAAAGCTGGCCTCAAAGCTGTTGCTGGCCAACTGGTAGGCGTGCTGGGCATTCAGGTTCAAGGCGGCAAAAGTTTGCAGGTAGTT
>RFMX01000322.1 GCA_009927495.1 Betaproteobacteria bacterium | reverse complement strand
GTCGAATGACGCTGTCTGCAGTCACGCTCAGCAGCAAACCTGCTTCCAAAGCAATACCCATCAATGGGCCGCAGGGGCGGTCGAGTTCAATGCCCATCATCAAACCTTGGCCGCGAATCTCTTTCACGCCGCTCAGGCCTTTGAATTCACGCTCAAACGCTGCTTTGAAATGCAGGCCCAACTGGTGGGCGTGGTCCAGCAAACCGTCTTCTTCCATGATGCGCAGGGTTTCCACACCGGCACGCATGGCCAAGGGGTTGCCGCCGAAGGTGGTGCCGTGGTTGCCAGGCTGAAAAATGCCCGCTGCTTTGGGACCCGCCACCACCGCACCAATGGGCACACCCGAGCCCAAGCCTTTGGCCAAGGGCATGACATCGGGTTGAATGCCAGCCCATTGGTGGGCAAACCATTTGCCGGTGCGACCGATGCCGCATTGCACCTCGTCAATCATCAAGAGCCAGTCTTGCGCATCACACAGGGCGCGGATATCGCGCAGGTAGTCGGCACGCATGGGGTTGATGCCGCCTTCGCCTTGGATGGTCTCGAAAAACACCGCCACCACATTGGGGTTGCCATGCGTGGCCTTTTTCAAGGCCTCGATATCGTTCAGCGGCACCCGAATAAAGCCTTCCACCAACGGGCCAAAGCCTTTTTGGATTTTTTCGTTGCCGGTGGCGCTGAGCGTGGCGATGCTTCGGCCATGAAAGGCTCGCTCGTACACCACGATTTCAGGGCGCTCAATGCCTTTGTCGTGGCCGAATTTACGCGCCATCTTCAAGGCGGCTTCGTTGGCTTCCAGACCCGAATTGCAAAAGAACACATTGCTCATGCCCGACAACTCAACCAGTTTGTCCGCCAGTTGCTGCTGCAAGGGAATGTGAAAGTAGTTGCAGCTGTGCATCATCTTGCCAACCTGGTCTTGCAAAGCAGGGGTGAGCTTGGGGTGAGCGTGGCCCAAGGTGTTGACGGCAATGCCGGCCAAGGCGTCTAGGTAGCACTTGCCTGCGGTGTCCCACACCCGCACACCTCGGCCATGCGACACCGTCATCGGCAGTCGGCCGTAGGTGTTCATCAAATGGGCAGCGGGGTCGTGGGCGGCAGACATGGGCATTCCTTGGCAACAAATGAAATCGGCTCAGCAGCCGTGCAGGCTGGAGCCGGGGATGCCGATTCTAGGGGCTCTGTGGTGTCAGACCGGTGAAATACCCCAAGCCTAGAATGAATTGGTGCAAAGCAACAATTCCAAAGAAGTCATCATCCTGGGCGTGACCACCAGCGGTCAGACCTTTCGCCCCAGCGACTGGGCCGAGCGCTTGGCCGGTGTGATGAGCAGTTTTCGCCCTGGCGGTGCCGTGCCAGGTGACCATTTAAGTTACTCGCCTTGGTGCGTGCCCAATACCTTAGACGGCAAAAAATGCGTCATTGTTCATATTGACATGCGCGATGACAATGTCATGGCGTGGGACTTTGTGATGGGCTTTGCCCGCGACAACCAGTTGCAGGTCATTCAAACCCAGCAGCCATAAAAAAACCGCCCCGAGGGGCGGTTTCTGCTTTTTGCCGTCAGCGCACCGTTTTCAAACGGCGGTCAGCACAAAGCCGACCGGGCTGTTTGCCTGAATCGTCAGGCGGCGAGGGCCAGGGCTTTCACCTTGGCAGCCAAGCGGCTCTTGTCACGAGCTGCTTTGTTTTTGTGGAAGATGTGCTTGTCAGCGATGGTGTCCACCACGGATTGCATCTTGCCAAACAGTTCGCTGGCTTTGGTCTTGTCACCAGCCAACACTGCTTTTTCAACATTCTTGACCGCAGTGCGGTATTGTGAACGCAGCGAGGTGTTGGCTGCATTCAGTTTCACGTCCTGACGGGCGCGTTTACGGCCCGACGCTAGGCGCGGGTTCTTTTTCTTGGGCTTTCCAGAGGCCATGGTATTTCCTTTAGGGGTTTGATGATGATGACGGCAAAGCCCGCTATTGTACCAAGCCCTTTGGCCCCCCAGCGGGGGGTGGCCGCTACACTCCACCGCGTGAACCTATTCAAGTCTGCTTCTACCGTGTCCTTGTGGACCTTGGTCTCGCGCATCACCGGTTTTGCGCGGGAGACCTTGGTTGCCAGCGTTTTCGGTGCCAATGCGCTGACCGACGCCTTCAATGTGGCGTTTCGCATCCCCAATTTGTTCCGTCGCCTGTTTGCCGAAGGCGCTTTTGCCCAAGCTTTTGTGCCGGTGCTGGCTTCGACCCGCGCCGAGCAGGGTGACGACGCCACGCGTGAATTGATCGATAAAGTGGCCAGCGTGCTGCTGATGGCGGTGGTGACGCTGAGCCTGCTGGGCGTGCTGGCCGCGCCTGGCTTGGTTTGGGTCATGGCCAGCGGTTTGAAGCAATCGGCGCAAGGCATGGACACCGCCATCAACCTGACGCGGCTGATGTTTCCCTATATTGCTTTCATGTCGATGGTGGCCTTGTCGGCAGGTATCTTGAACACCTGGCGGCGCTTTGCGGTGCCAGCGGCCACACCGGTGCTGTTGAATGTGTGCATGATCAGCGCCGCCTTATGGGGTGCGCCTTGGTTGGCCACCCAAGGCATAGAGCCGATTTACGCCATGGCGGCAGGTGTCATGCTGGGCGGTGTGCTGCAGTTGGCAGTGCAATTGCCAGCATTGCGAAGTTTGGGTGTGTTGCCGCGTTTGGGCTTGTTGCCCCAAAGCCTGAAAGCCGCTTGGCAAGACGCAGGCACCCGCCGCATTCTGTCGCTGATGGCCCCCGCTTTGTTGGGTGTGGGCGTGGCGCAGTTGTCGCTCATCATCAACACCCAAATCGCCTCGCATTTGACGCCCGGCAGCGTGAGTTGGATCAGCTATGCCGACCGCCTGATGGAGTTCCCAATCGCTTTGCTGGGCGTGGCCTTGGGCGCGGTGCTGATGCCGCAACTCGCTTCTGCGCAGGCCAATCGTGACGCGGACGCTTACTCGGCCATGCTGGACTGGGGTTTGCGACTGGTGCTGGTGTTGGCTTGGCCTTGCGCTGTGGCGCTGCTGGTGTTTGCCCAGCCGCTGGTGGCGGTGCTCTACCACTATGGCGCTTTCACCGACCGTGATGTGGCGCAGACCACCTTGGCCTTGATGGGCTACGGCGTGGGCGTGCTGGGTTTGGTGGCCATCAAGGTGCTGGCGCCCGGTTTCTTTGCCAAACAAGACACCCGCACGCCTGTGAAGATCGCGGTGGTGGTGCTGGTGTTCACCCAATTCATGAACTTTGTGTTGGTGCCTTACTTGGCCCATGCCGCGCTGACCCTGTCGATTGGCTTGGGGGCCTTGCTCAATGCCTTGTGGCTGCTCATCGGTTTGCTGCGCAACCGCAGTTTTGTAGCCAAAGCAGGGTGGGGCATGCTGCTGCTGCGGGTGCTGTTGGCGTCTGCCGCCATGGGCGCTGTGTTGTTCTATGCCGCCGGTCATTGGGATTGGACCGCATTGCGCGCCACGCCATGGCTGCGAATCGGCTTGATGGCAGGCGTATTAAGCGCCTGCGCTGTGGTGTATTTCGCGACACTGAGGGGTCTTGGCATGGATATTCGTGGACTTTTGCGGCGCTAGAGGCATGATGACGCCATGGACTACAAACTAAAGCCCCCCTCTGCATTGGACTATTTCACCGCTTTGGTGCAAAGCGATGACGAGTTTCCG
>RFMX01000407.1 GCA_009927495.1 Betaproteobacteria bacterium | reverse complement strand
TCTGACATGCAGCAAAAGCCCTGTGGTGCCCGGAACCGGAATCGAACCGGTACGCCCCTTATGCAGGAAAGCGGCGGATTTTAAGTCCGCTGTGTCTACCAATTTCACCACCCGGGCAGTGCGTAGATGCCTTATTGTGGCAAATTTTGAAATCAGTTTTGAAGTGCCTGCTCTTTGAGCACAATACGTTGACCGGCATCTTTAGGAATCATCACTTTAGCGCCTTGGAAATACACCTGCACAGCGCTTATTTGGTTTGAACCGATCACCCAAGGCGCAGAACCATGGATGCTTCGTCCCTGCCCTGCTTTCAGGTTCACCACAGTTTGCACACGCTTGCCGTCATCCACACACACCTGTACGTCCTTGGTGGGAAGCAAATAGATATATGAGCCTGGTTTGTTCACTGATACGGGGTGGGCAGGCGTGGGTTCTGTAGTCAGCAACTTGCAGTCGCCCGTAAGCTGCGAGTTGCTGTTTGAAATGGCTGCGGATTCTGTCGGAGCCTTAGCGGGGCTGACAGGGCCAGGGGAAACGCTTTCGGTGACTGTGGTTTCGGGTTCTATTGGCTTGACCGGTAAAGGGGCTTGCGCCACAGGCTCTTCTTGGGCTGGCGCAGCTTCAGCGACTGGTTTGGCTGTGAAAGGCTCTATCCACTCTGAAAAAAGGTTTTGCGGCTCAGTTTGCTTGGCTTGCCAATTGAGCAACATAAACACCAGGACCAAAGCCGCGCCAACCAACAACAACGCTTTGTAAGGGCTGGCAGGTCGTCGCACCAGCGAGGTGTCTATGGTGCTTTTAAGGTTTGTCTCAGAAAGCCGGATGATGTCGTCAATCACGTTCACCGACTTGGGCACTTGCTCTAGTGCGGCCAAAGCAGTGGCTTCCTCCACACTTGGCTGGTTTTGCAGCAAACGCAGCACACGTCGCATGCTTTGCGCCTTGATTTGAGGCGAGTAAAAATGAGAGTCCCCGCCCTCTTCCAACTGACGAACCTGACCCGCCGACAAATTGGCCATTGCAGCCAATTGCGCCACATCCAAACCCGCGGCTTCGCGCAAGGTTTTCAGGATTTCAGCATCATTTTCTGAGGTTTGATCCATTGGGAGGGAGGTCTATTTGTCAAATCCATTGAATGTACTGACAAATTATGACGAAGTCTATGAGGTATTGTGCGGGCATGGAAGTTCTTCAAATCCCTGGTCCAAGTACCCGCGCGCCTTTGGTTTTCCTGCATGAGGGCCTGGGTTCGGTCGCCATGTGGCAAGGCCGAAGCGGCGACTGGCCGGCACAGGTCTGCCATGCTGCTGGGCGGGCCGGCTGGGTGTACTCCCGTCGCGGCTATGGGCAGTCCCCCGCCATCCCCGATGTTCGCGGCAGCGGCCGCTTGGGTGCGGACTATATGCACCGCGAGGCTTGGGAAGTGTTGCCTTCGCTGCT
>RFMX01000413.1 GCA_009927495.1 Betaproteobacteria bacterium | reverse complement strand
GGGGCATTTTGTCGGCTGGGGTCGATGGCATCAAACTCGGCGAAGCCGTGGCTATGAAAGTATTGCAAAATCGCTCATCACATAAAGGAGTAGCGCATGAAAGCACATAACATCCTCGAGACCATTGGTCATACCCCACACATACGCATGAACCGCTTGTTTGGCACAAATGCACAGGTGTGGATCAAGTCCGAACGCAGCAACCCAGGTGGCTCAATCAAGGACCGTATCGCGTTGAGCATGGTGGAAGACGCCGAAAAGAGCGGCGTTTTAAAGCCCGGCGGCACCATCATCGAACCCACCTCGGGCAACACCGGTGTGGGCTTGGCCATGGTGGCAGCTGTCAAAGGCTACAAACTGGTATTGGTCATGCCCGACAGCATGTCCATTGAACGTCGCCGTTTGATGTTGGCCTATGGCGCTACTTTCGATTTGACGCCCCGCGAAAAAGGCATGAAGGGCGCCATTGCCCGAGCTCAAGAGTTGGTGGATGCAACACCCGGTGCTTGGATGCCCCAGCAGTTTGAGAACGCCGCCAACATCGCGGTCCATGTTCGCACCACCGCTTTGGAAATTTTGGCCGACTTCCCCGAAGGATTGGATGCCATCATCACGGGTGTGGGCACAGGCGGACACCTCACCGGTTGTGCGCAAGTCTTGAAAGAGAAATGGCCACAGTTGCAAGTGTTTGCGGTAGAACCCAAGGCCTCGCCTGTCATCTCTGGTGGCGCACCCTCGCCACACCCGATTCAAGGCATTGGCGCAGGTTTTATCCCTAAAAACCTGGATACCGATTTGCTCACTGGCGTGATCCAAGTCGATGCTGAAGACGCACGTGAATACGGGCGTCGCGCAGCCCGTGAGGAAGGGATGTTGGTAGGTATTTCTTCGGGTGCCACCTTGGCGGCCATTGCACAAAAGCTCCCCGAACTTGCCCCTGGTGCCAAAGTACTGGGCTTTAACTACGACACAGGCGAGCGCTATTTGTCTGTGGAAGGTTACCTTCCCGCGTGAAAGACCTTCGCGTTTTGGCGCTGATTGCGCCCATGACGCAACTCAACACCCCCTACCCGTCAAGCGCTTACTTGACGGGTTTTTTGCGTTCAAAA
>RFMX01000284.1 GCA_009927495.1 Betaproteobacteria bacterium | reverse complement strand
GGCTTAGAAGACGATGTGCGTGTGTGGTTCGACTTACCCAAAGGCCAATGTCCCAAACCTCGGGTGAAAAAAAACGCGATCGCCCAAGCGCTGGGCGAATCGCGCTGATAAAGAATGACTTAGCTGTTCTGTAAAGCAGCGATACGCTCTTCCAAGGGTGGGTGTGATGAGAACATTTTGCCCAAGCCACCACTGATGCCCATGGCTTGCAAGCTGGGTGGCAAACCCTCTGACTGCATATGCTGTAAGCGAGCCAAGGCATTGATCATGGGCTGCTTGCGGCCCATCAATACTGCGGCACCTGCATCTGCGCGGAATTCACGTTGGCGACTGAACCACGCCACCACCACACTGGCGGCAATGCCCAACACGATGTCTAAAACGATGCTGGTGATGTAGTAACCCATGCCTGGCCCAGTGCTTTCTTCGTCGTTTTTGCGCAAAGCGCTGTCCACCGCGTAGCCAATGACACGGCTGAGGAAGACCACGAAGGTGTTGAGCACACCTTGTACCAAGGTCAGGGTAACCATGTCGCCGTTTTGAATGTGGGCAACCTCATGAGCCAACACAGCTTCTACTTCTTCGCGGGTCATGCCTTGCAGCAAACCAGTAGAAACAGCAACCAGCGCAGAGTTACGGAATGCACCGGTAGCAAAGGCATTGGGTTCGCCTTCATAAATAGCCACCTCGGGCATTTCCAAGCCTGCGCGTTGCGACAAGGTTTTTACTGTGTCAAGCAACCAAGCTTCGTCTGCATTTTGGGGTTGGTCGATAACTTGCGCACCCGTGGTCCATTTGGCCATGGGCTTGCTGATGAGCAAAGAAATGAAAGCACCGCCAAAGCCCATCACCATAGCAAACCCAAGCAATGCGCCGAGGTTGAGTCCATTAGCGGTCAGGAATTGGTTGACACCCAGCAAGCTGGCCACAATGCCCAAGACCAGCATGACTGCCAAGTTGGTGACGATGAGAAGAATGACGCGTTTCATGAAGTCCTTTGAACTGGCCAAGATGATGGCCTGAGGTCAAAAATGGTAAGGGCAATTTCGTTTTTTTCAATACCCTTGTTTTTTTTGTGGGCGAAACACCTGCGGGTCTGCGTAAAAACCCATGTCTTCATTGGGTGGCCACCAAGCTGGAACCCCTAACACGGGTAAGGGTAAAAAGGGTTTACATTGCATTTCAGTTTCATGAATGCGCTGTGACAGCCAAGCGTCCAATGCGGCGTCACCTGCTGCTTGAACATCCACCGGCACAGGCACACACAACACATGCGCGGTGATGCCTTTATAGGGCTTTAGCAACTTCTCTAGTAGGGCATGACCAAACAGCGTGAGGTGGGCTTGATGCCAAGCTTGGCGGTGCGTCACAAACAATGCTTGCCAGTCTTGTGTCTTTAAGGCTTGCCACAACACTTCAGGCGCACACAGCAATGCCGCGTTTTCATCGAACAAAGTGAGCGCATCGCGCAAAGCGCCACGCTGCGCAGTCACACCTTCTTTTGTATGGCTTGGGCTTGCAAGCGATTCAGTTGTTGCTTGGTTTGGGGAAAGCGCAACCAACACAAGCCATTGAAAAAATCGTGGGCGTTGTTGCGTGTGGGTACGGTGTGCGTTCTGTAGATAAAGGCTTCGTAGGCTTCATCGCTTGGCAACAGGGTTTGGGGTATTGCCACAAAGTCTGTTTGTTTGGCTGCTAAGCAAGCATGCAAGGCGTCAGGGTGTTGATGCCATGCTTT
>RFMX01000110.1 GCA_009927495.1 Betaproteobacteria bacterium | reverse complement strand
GGCACCATGCGGGCCGCCACCGCTGCAGCTGAACCGCCGCTGCTGCCGCCTGCAATCATGTCGTGGTGCCAAGGGTTGCGCGTGGCACCGGTATAAGCATTGTTGGTACTGATGCCAAAGGCCAGTTCGTGCATATTGGTTTTACCGGCCAGCAAAGCACCGGCGTCAAACAAGCTTTGTGCAAGCGGCGCATTGTGCAAAGGCTGGGCCTCTTTCAAAGCAGGCGTACCGCCGGAGGTGCTTAAGGACAGGGTATCAATGTTGTCTTTCAATGCGATAGGAATACCCGCCAAGGCCTTGTCCGCTTGCTGGCACCAACCGCCGCTGTCACAGGCACGCGCAGCGGCCAACAGGGCATCGTTGTCACGGCTGACCCAGGCATTGACCGAGGTTTGGGCTTGTTGCACATCGATTAAGGCTTGAGCATATTCGGCAGCACTCAGGGTTTTGGCGGCCAGTGCGGCACGGGCTTGGGTGAGGGTCATGTCAGCAGCTTGCATCGCTTCTCCAATCAAAAAAGCAATCTTTGCATAAAGATGAAAAACTGGGGTTTTCACCTAAAAGCCGCACTTGTGCGCCTTGGCCTTAAACTCGCGGACTTCTTTTTACCGATCAACGCCTCATCATGATGACCACACCCTCCGGCCTGCAATACGAAGACACCCACCATGGCGAGGGTGAATCCGCCCAAGCGGGTCACCATGTGACCGTGCATTACACCGGCTGGCTATGGGAAGACGGGGGAAAAGGGGCGAAATTTGACTCCAGCCTGGACCGCAATGACCCATTTGAATTCGGTTTGGGCCAAGGCATGGTCATTCAAGGCTGGGATGAAGGCGTCCAAGGCATGAAGATTGGCGGCAAGCGCAGCCTGCTGATTCCTGCCGAACTCGGTTATGGCGCTCGCGGTGCGGGCGGCGTCATCCCGCCCAATGCCACCTTGCTGTTCGAGGTGGAACTGCTGGGCGTGGAGGGCTGAAGCCCTTCCCCTTGAAATAAGCAAAACCCCTCCCATTTACAGGGCTGATTTGAATCAGCCCTTTTATTTTGTATGTCAGAACCTCACCAACCCCCACCGTCTGAGCCGACGGGTCAACCCGAGCCCGCCATGGA
>RFMX01000364.1 GCA_009927495.1 Betaproteobacteria bacterium | reverse complement strand
GGCAGGGCGTGCATCAAGGCGTAATTGGTGAGGGGGGCATTGCTGGCGATACGTTGGGCCAATTCCAGCGCTTTGTCAAAGGCAGTGCCTGCATGCAACCAGGTACTGCGCAAAGCCGACTCGCTCGCCGTCCACCGCGTTGTAAACGCGTCCCGTCATCATCATGTCGGTCATGCGGGCCACGCCAATCAGTTTGGGAATGCGCACCGCGCCACCGCCACCCACAAAAATGCCTCTTGTGCCCTCTGGCAAGGCGTAAAACGTGGTGTCGTCGGCAACGCGAATGTGGCAAGAGGCAGCCAACTCCAAGCCGCCGCCCACCACCGCGCCTTGCAAGGCTGCCACCACGGGCACCATGCCAAATTGGATGCGATCAAATGCGCTGTGCCACATTCTGGAATGGTGCATGCCTTCACCCGCGTCGCGGGTTTGCAGCTCGCTCAAGTCCAGACCCGCACAAAAGTGTTCGCCGCTGCCGCACAGAACGGCGGCTTTGGTGTGGGCAGGCAAGTTGTCGAAGGTGTGGCGAAGGGCCAAGATGAGTTCATCATTCAAGGCGTTGCGTTTGGCAGCGCGGGTGATGCGCACCACGGCCACATCATCAAGCATCTCTAGGTGAAGGTCGGGATTCATAATGCCTGTTTTTTGATCGTTATAGTGGATACAAAGGATCTTATTCGACCATGAACCACGCTGACCTGATCGCCATTGACATCCACACCCACGCCGAGGTGAGTTGCTGGAATCCGTTTGACAACTATGGCGAGGAATACGACCGCGCTGCCGACAAGTACTTTGGTTCGGACCGCCGTCCCACCATCGAAGAAACCGTGGCGTATTACCGCGAGCGCAAGATCGGTTTGGTGATGTTCACGGTGGATGCCGAGTCGCACATGGGGCGTCGCCGCATTCCCAACGAGGAAATCGCCAAGGCCGCCCGCGACAACAGCGACATGATGATCGCCTTTGCCAGCATAGACCCGCACAAGGGCAAGATGGGCGCTCGTGAAGCCGAGCGGTTGATCAAAGAGGAGGGCGTGCGTGGCTTCAAGTTCCACCCCACGGTGCAGGGCTACCACCCTTACGACAAGATGGCCTGGCCGATTTACGAGGTCATCAACCAACACAAACTGCCCGCCATTTTTCACACCGGGCACAGTGGCATTGGCTCGGGTATGCGCTGTGGCGGCGGACTGAAATTGGCGTTCAGCAACCCCATGCATTTGGACGAGGTGGCGGCGGATTGGGGCGACATGCAAATCGTCATGGCCCACCCCAGTTTTCCTTGGCAAGACGAGGCGCTGTCAGTGGCCATGCACAAACCCAATGTCTGGATGGACCTGTCTGGTTGGAGCCCCAAGTACTTCCCCAAGCAATTGGTGCAGTACGCCAACACCTTGCTCAAAGACCGGGTGTTGTTTGGCAGCGATTACCCCCTGATCACCCCCGAGCGCTGGATGAAGGACTTTGAGGTGGCGGGCTTCAAGCCCGAGGTGATGCCTGGAATCTTGAAGGACAACGCGGTGAGGTTGCTCGGCTTGGCTTGACCGTCATTGCAATGACAGAGAGATTCGCTCGCAATACCCTTCTAAACTGACCACTCAGTCCATTGATGAACTTTCCACCATGGTTTGATGCGCATGTCAATCAGGAAAATGACAAATTCACCAACTCTTCGGACGTTCATCTTTTAATTTTTGGAGAAAAAGATGACCCCTTCGACTTTCCTGCTGATCTTGTTTGTGTTGCTGTTCATTATGTTTGCTACCCAAACCTATTCACTGAAATCATGGCTCTTTAAAGGTAGCTTGAGGGAGAACAACCCAGACGCTAACAAGTTACGTCCAAACCCAGAGTTCGGTAAAAAACTCTTGCCCAACCCATTGGATGGTCGCTGAGTTGCTGGCGCCACCTTAGGCGCCCCCACTTGCTAACTTTCGTTCAGTTGTCGCCCCACACCTCTTGCGCAGTTTCCACTACCAAGCGCAGTTTGCTGCGCTGGTCTTCCACCGCGATGTTGTTGCCATGCACTGTGCTGGAAAAACCGCACTGGGGTGACAAGGCCAACTGTGACAGCGGTGCGTACTTGGCCGCTTCATCAATGCGTCGCTTCAAGCTGTCTTTGCTTTCCATAGCGCCAAACTTGGTGGTCACCAAGCCCAGCACCACCAACTTGTCTTTAGCCAAAAAGCGCAAGGGGCGGAAGTCTCCGCTGCGGTCATCGTCGTATTCCAAGAAGTAGGCGTCGATGTTCATCTCAGACAGCAGGGCTTCGGCCACAGGCTCGTAGTTGCCGGCTGCGGCGTGGGTACTTTTGAAGTTGCCGCGGCACAGGTGCATGGCCAAGGTCATGCCCGCAGGTTTTTGCGCCACCACTTTGTTGATGAAAGCTGCGTAGCGGTGGGGCAATTCGTTGGGGTCGTCGCCCCGGGCACGTGCGGCTTCGCGCATTTTGTCGTCGCAGAGGTAGGCCAGGTTGGTGTCGTCCATTTGCACATAGTTGCAACCAGCCGCTGACAACGAGCGCAGTTCATCGCCATAGGCTTTGGCCACATCGTCGTAAAAAGCCGGGTCGAGCTCTGGGTAGGCGTCTTTGCTGATGCCAGCACGGCCACCGCGGAAATGCAGCATGGTGGGCGACGGGATGGTTACCTTGGGCGTGCTGTCCTTGGCAATTTGCGACTTCAGGTAGTTGAAGTCGGCCAGTTGTATGTCATTCACATGGCGCACTTTGTCAATCACGCGAATGACGGGCGGGGCAAGTTCTTGGGTGCCGTCAGGGCGTTCGATGGTGACAGGTATGTCGGTTTTGACACCGCCCATTTGTTCCAAGAAATCGATGTGGAAGTAAGTGCGGCGGAACTCGCCATCGGTGATGGACTTCAAGCCCACGTCCTCTTGGAACTTCACAATTTCAGAGATGGCCTTGTCTTCCACCACACGCAGTTGTTCAGGGGTGATTTGGCCTTTGGCCTTTTGCTCACGAGCTTCCAAAAGATAGGCGGGGCGTAAAAAACTGCCAACGTGGTCGAAACGGGCGGGGATGTGGGGGACGGTCATGGCTGGCTCCAAGTTGAAGGCTAATTTGGTATACAAAAAATGCAATTTTATTGATTTTCTGGGCTATTTTAGGTCTTTTTTGAGTTGTATTGCATACAATTCAGTCTCATGAGCCCAAATCCCGATACCGACGAACAACCTAGCTATTCGCAATCAGTCAAAGCGCAGCTGCGCTTGCGCGAGATGATTTTGGCTGGCGAGTTAGCGTCTGGGTCGCGCATTGCAGAACTCACCTTGGTGGACAAGTTGGGCGTGTCTCGTACGCCGATTCGCACTGCGTTGATGAAGCTTGAGCAAGAGGGACTGCTGGAGGCGCTGACCACCGGCGGCTACGCTGTACGCACCTTCACTGAGCGCGACGTGTCTGACGCCATTGAATTGCGCGGCACCTTAGAGGGCTTGGCGGCCCGCTTTGCGGCCGAGCGAGGGTGTGCGCCTGGGGTGTTGGCAGAGGCCAATGCTTGCTTGAACCAGATTGACCAATTTTTAAGCAGTGACACTTTGAATGATGAGGCTTTCAGTGCTTATGTTGCCCACAACGAGCGATTTCATGCCTTGTTGTCAGAAATGACAGGAAGCGCGGTTTTACAGCGTGAGTTGGAGAGGGTGATTGCTTTGCCTTTTGCGTCCCCTTCCAGTTTTGTGATTGGTCAAGCCAACAGTGCCAAGGCCAGAGACATGTTCATCATTGCCCAAGACCAGCACCGGCAAGTTTTGGCGGCGATAGAGCAGCGCGAAGGCGCCAGGGCCGAGGCCATCATGCGCGAGCACTCTCGCATGGCCCAGCGTCTTTTGAACGAAGCTATGCGCAGCCTCGATTTACACCCTATGTCCAGTGTGCGGCTGATTCGCCGCAAAACCTGATGTATCCATTCAGGTCGCCCCTAGAATCAGTCGCAACCTAAAGCCCTATTCATCCCTCGGAGTTTCTTTATGAAAACACGTTTTATATTTCCATTGGTGGCTTTGGCTGTGTCGTTCAGTGTCAATTCGGTATGGGCACAAGAGGCATTCAAAATTGGACTCATCCTGCCGATGACAGGACCATCAGCGTCCACTGGCAAGCAAATCGAGGCAGCTGCGAGGTTGTACATGGCGCAAAACGGCAGCACAGTGGCAGGTCGCAAAATCGAACTCGTCATCAAAGACGATGGCGGTGTGCCAGACGCCACCAAGCGCATGGCACAAGAACTGGTGGTGAACGAGAAGGTGGGCGTCTTGAGCGGTTTTGGCCTGACACCTTTGGCTTTGGCCACGGCACCGATCGCGACCCAATCCAAAACTCCCATGGTGGTCATGGCTGCGGCCACGTCCAGCATCACCGAAGCCTCGCCTTTCATTGTGCGCACCAGTTTCACCTTGCCCCAATGTGCGGTGGCCATGGGCGACTGGGCCCCCAAAAACGGCATGAAGCGCGTGGTCACCTTGGTCACGGACTACGGTCCCGGCATTGACGCCGAACGCTATTTCAAGGAACGCATGCTACTCAACAGCGCCCAAGTGGTGGAGAGCCTGCGCGTGCCTTTGCGCAACCCCGACTTCGCACCGTTTTTGCAAAAAGTGCGTGATCTGAAGCCTGATGCGCTGTTTGTCTTTGTGCCCTCTGGTACTGGTGCGGCGGTGATGAAGCAGTTCTTGGAACGCGGCATGGACAAGGCTGGCATCAAGCTGATTGGCACGGGTGACTTGACCGACGACGATCAACTCAATGACATGGGCGAGGGTGCTTTGGGCGTGGTCACATCCCACCACTATTCAGCCGCACACCCTTCAGCACTGAACAAAAAATTCGTCGATGCCTTCAAGAAGGCCAACAATGGTCTGCGCCCCAACTTCATGGCGGTGGGTGGTTATGACGGCATGCGCGTCATTTACGAAGCGTTGAAAAACACCAAGGGTGGTCAAGGTGGTGGAGAGGCCATGCTGGCAGCCATGAAGGGGCAAATTTTTGAAAGCCCTCGCGGCCAGATTTACATCGATGCGCAAACCCGCGACGTGGTGCAAAACATTTACCTGCGCAAAGTGGAAAAGAAAGACGGAGAGCTTTACAACGTGGAGTTTGATGTCATCAAAGACATGAAAGACCCCGGCAAAGCCAAGTAAGCCTACGCCATGTTGACCCTGCTGTTCGATGGTGTGGCCTACGGGATGTTGCTCTTCATCCTTGCCATTGGCTTGTCCGTTACCTTGGGGCTGATGAACTTCATCAACCTGGCGCATGGCGCTTTCGCCATGGCAGGCGGCTACACCACGGTCTTGCTGATGCAGCATGCCGGCCTGCCGTTTTTGCTGTGTGTGCCATTGGCATTTGTGTTCACCGCTTTGCTGGGAGCGCTGATGGAGGCCAAGCTGTACCGCCGTATGTACAACAAACCCCACTTAGACCAAGTACTGTTCTCGATTGGCCTGACCTTCATGGCGGTGGCCAGCGTGGATTACTTTGTGGGCTCCACCCAGCAGTTGGTGCAACTGCCCGAATTTTTGAAAGGGCGCACAGAGCTTTGGGATGGCGCTTTGGGCATGGGCCATTACCGTCTGGCCATCATCGCAGTGTGTGCTGTGTTGACCGTGGTGTTGCAATTGCTGTTGGTGCGCACCCGCTTTGGCTCGCAGTTAAGAGCCGCCGTGGACAACCAGCGTGTGGCCGCAGGTTTGGGCATTGATGTGAACAAGGTGTTTTTGCTCACCTTTGCGGTGGGCTCTGGCTTAGCTGGTTTGGGCGGTGCTTTGGGTGCGGAGGTGTTGGGCCTGGACCCGATCTTTCCGCTCAAGTTCATGATTTACTTTTTGATTGTGGTCGCCGTGGGTGGCACCTCGGGTCTGACCGGTCCTTTGCTGGCAGCATTGCTTTTGGGTATTGCGGATGTCGCAGGCAAGTACTACGTCCCTAAATTGGGTGCATTCATTGTATACAGCTTGATGATTCTGATTTTGCTATGGCGACCCCAAGGCTTGTTTTCCAGGGGTGGCAAATGAACCGCATGGCGCTGAGCTTGTCGCTTGCTGCCAAACTGCGGTGGTGGGAGTTTGCCTTGTGGGCTTGCTTGCTGTGCCTGCCTCTTTTGTTGCCCACCCATGCGTTGCTGATCAGTGAAATCACCGTCATTGCCCTGTTTGCCATGTCCTTGGATTTGATTCTGGGCTACAGCGGCATCGTTTCCTTGGGTCATGCGGCGTTTTTCGGCATGGGGGCTTACAGCGCTGCTTTGTTTGCCAAGCACATCAACCCCGACCCCTTGCTGGGGCTGGCAATTGCAACAGCGGTCACAGCCTTGTTGGGTGCGTTTTGCAGCTTGGGTATTTTGCGCGGCTCTGACCTCACAAGGTTGATGGTGACGCTGGGCGTGGCTTTGATCCTGCAAGAACTGGCCAACAAACTGGACTTCATTACCGGTGGTGCGGACGGTTTGCAAGGCGTGGTCATGGGGCCGGTATTAGGTTATTTTGAGTTTGACTTGGTGGGTCAAACCGCAGCTTGGTACACCTTGGCCATCACTTTGGCCGTCTTTGTGTTGTTGCGT
Organism: Betaproteobacteria bacterium; assembly: GCA_009927495.1. GTDB lineage: Bacteria > Pseudomonadota > Gammaproteobacteria > Burkholderiales > Burkholderiaceae_C > Limnohabitans. The sequence continues at coordinate 1,490 of RFMX01000364.1, read as the reverse complement.
CAAGTGGTGGTCTCTCCTTTTGGTTTTAGCTTGCAGGCCATTCGCGACAACGCACTTCGCGCTCAAGCCATAGGCATCCCAGTCCATGCCCGTTTGATCTCGGTCTACACCCTGGCTGCGGCCTTGGCAGGTATGGCAGGGGGTTTGCAAGCTCAAACCACCGGCTTTGCTTCATTGGATGTGTTTGGTTTTGACCGTTCTGCTGACTTGCTCTTGATGCTGGTCATTGGTGGCACCGGGTGGCTGTGGGGCGGCATCGTTGGGGCTGTGGTGTTCAAGAGTTTGCACAGTGTCATCTCGGCATGGACACCGCAGTACTGGACGTTTTGGCTGGGGCTGTTCTTGGTTGTGCTGATATTGGTGGGGCGTGAACGCCTGATTCGCCCATGGACCTGGGGGCGTCGCGCATGAGTGGCGACATCGTTTTGTCCTGTGAAGGTTTGGTCAAGCGCTTTGGCGGCATCACCGCCACTGACAACGTCAGCTTGCAGCTGCTGCGCGGGGCTCGTCATGCCTTGATCGGCCCCAATGGGGCGGGCAAAACCACGCTCATCAATTTGCTCACCGGCGTGCTGGAACCCACGGCAGGCCAGATTCAATTGCTGGGCGAGGACATCACTGGATTGGCACCGCATCAACGTGTGCGTCGTGGTTTGGTGCGGACATTCCAAATCAACCAACTGTTCGATGGCCTCACGCCTTTGCAAACCTTGGCCATGACGGTCTCGCAACACCTAGGGTTGGGTGCAGCAGCGTTGCAACCGCTGGGGCATGATCAACGTGTGATTGCGCGTTGCGAGCACCTGCTTTCGCAGTTCCACCTCACCGAGGTGATGGACCAACCCACGCAGCAACTCGCCTATGGCAAACAACGTTTGCTGGAGATGGCCATCGCCTTGGCTTGCGAGCCCAGCGTCTTGTTACTGGATGAACCGGTGGCAGGCGTGCCTGCGGGTGAACGTGAAGAACTTTTACGTACCGTGGCAGCCTTGCCTGCAGATGTGAGTGTCTTGCTGATTGAGCATGACATGGACTTGGTCTTCAGCTTTGCCAAAAGCATGACGGTATTGGTCAATGGCGCGGTGTTGACCGAAGGGACACCGGCCGAGATGGCTGCAGACACCCGAGTGCGTGAGGTTTACTTAGGCCATGGGGGCAGCCATGGCTGAGTTGCTGCGTATTGACAATTTGAGCGCAGGTTATGGCGAAGCGGTGATCTTGCATGGCATTGGTTTGTCGTTGGCCCAAGGCGAAACCTTGGCGCTGTTGGGGCGCAATGGCACCGGCAAAACCACCTTGATGAATACCATCGCGGGTGCCACGCGTCAGCACGCAGGCCGCATTCGTTTGGATGGTCTGGACTTGCAAGGTTTGCCCTCGCACCAACGCGCTGCTGCTGGTGTGGGTTGGGTGCCGCAAGAACGCGATATTTTCAAGTCCCTCACCGTGTTGGAAAACCTCACCGCGGTGGCACGACCCGGTGCTTGGAC
>RFMX01000257.1 GCA_009927495.1 Betaproteobacteria bacterium | reverse complement strand
GCCAGAGCGGGTGTTCGGTTTGTTCCCGCGCTTGGCCGAGCGCAAAAGCAATATGGGCAATCAACTCTCGGGCGGAGAGCAGCAAATGTTGGCCGTTGGTCGGGCCTTGGTGCTGAACCCCAAACTGCTTTTGTTGGATGAACCTTTGGAGGGCTTGGCCCCCATCATCGTGGAGGAGTTGCTGCAGGCCATTTCTCGCATCACCCGTGATGAAGGGCTGTCAGCCATCATCGTCGAACAGCATCCTCAAGCCATTTTGGCCATCAGCCACCAAGCCGTGGTGCTGGACCAAGGACGTGTCATTCACAGTGGTAAAGCGTCGGATTTACAAGCGCAACCAGAATTGCTTGACGCCTTGTTGGGCATTGTGGGCACTAAGGATTAACTTCATGGACATATTGTTTTCCCATCCTTATCTGGGCTGCATTGTGGCGGCACTGATGGGTTTGCAACTGGGCAGCTTTCTCAATGTGGTGGTGTGGCGTTTACCGTTGATGATGCAGCGTCAGTGGGAGGCTGAATGCGCTGAACTGCATGGAGCCATCAGCGAGCCAGCACAGGCCTTCAATTTATCCAAACCTCGCTCGCACTGCCCTGCTTGTAAAACATCTTTGCGTGCGGCAGACCTGGTACCGGTGTTGAGTTACCTCTGGCTCAAAGGCAAGTGTGCTCACTGTGGTGTGGCGGTGTCTGTGCGCTACCCCTTGGTGGAGTTGGCTATGGCCTTGCTTTGGGGCTTTTGTGCATGGCGTTGGGGCTTTTCTGTCGAGGCATTGGCGTGGGCTGGCTTTGGCAGTGTGCTGGTGACGTTGGCTTTGATTGACGCTGACACCATGTTGCTGCCCGACAGTTTGACCTTGCCCTTGTTGTGGACAGGTATCTTGTGCGCATCCTTTGGCGTGGTTCAACTTCCTCTTTTGCAAAGCGTGTGGGGTGCAGCCGCTGGTTATGGCGTGCTGTGGGCGGTTCAAGCTGTTTTTAAACTCATCACCGGCAAGCAGGGCATGGGCGAGGGTGACTACAAACTGTTGGCGGCCTTGGGTGCTTGGCTGGGGTGGATGGTTTTGCCCATGGTGGTGTTGATCGCCTCTTTGCTTGGCGTGGTCGTGGCTTTGGGGATGCGTTGGCAGGGCAGTCTGAAAGCCGGTGAGCCTTTGCCGTTTGGCCCGTCTTTGGTGGTGGCAGGCTTGGTGTGTGCTGCGGTGGATTTGCACAGCGGTTTGTATTCTTTTTAAACTTCTTGCTGCTATGAACCCTTTGCACCAACCCCCTGTCGCCATTCCCTGCATGTACATGCGTGGCGGCACGTCCAAAGGACCCTTTTTCAAAGAAACTGATTTGCCCAGCGACAAAGGCACGCGTGACCGCGTGTTGTTGTCCATCATGGGTTCACCCGACAAACGGCAAATCGATGGCCTGGGTGGCGCACACCCCCTCACCAGCAAGGTGGGCATCGTGCGACCCAGCACCACACCCGGTGTGGACTTGGATTTTTTATTCGCTCAGTTGCAACCCGACAAAGACACGGTGGACTCCACGCCCAACTGCGGCAACATGTTGGCCGCTGTGGTGCCTTTTGCTCTCAGCTCAGGCATGGTGCATGCCACGGCAGACAGCACCACCTTGCGGGTGTTGACCTTGAACACCGACATGCAATGTGACATCACGGTACAAACACCTTTGGGTTCTGATGGACAGCGTTTTGTGGCCGACACAGGTCACGCACGCATTGACGGTGCACCTGGCACTTCAGCGCCCATCATCATCAACTTTTTGGACACCGCAGGCTCGGTGTGCAGCGGCTTGTTGCCCACGGGCCAGGTGAAAGACCGTGTGCGTGTGGTTCCAACCGACAAGCTGCAAGGCTTCGAGCCCTTTGACATTGACGTCACTTGCATCGACAACGGCATGCCCCTCGTGCTGTTCAAAGCTGCTGACATGGGGCGCACGGGCTACGAATC
>RFMX01000418.1 GCA_009927495.1 Betaproteobacteria bacterium | reverse complement strand
GCGCATCGCAGAACAGCCCGCCGACCACGGCTTTGTCACCGAGTCGCTGATGTCCTCCATCACCCAAGCCGCCCCCGAGGCCAAAGCACGGGTCGAGGCCTTTTTGCAAGGGCGCGCCGCCAAGGTTGAAAAAAAATGACGCTGTCAGCGCCCAAGTACCGCGCCATGCGCTATGGCATCACGCGCATTCAGCGCGAAGAAACACCATCCGGTGTGCAATATCTGCAGGCCGATGTGCCATTGGAGCCATACCCCCAGCGCATGACAGACAAACTCTTGCATTGGGCAAACGAAACCCCAGACCGCACCTACGTCGCCAGACGCCAGCGACTGAGCGATGGCAGCACGGGTGATTGGCAACACCTCTCCTACGCACAAGCGCTGACATTCGCCAGACGCACAGGCCAAGCGCTGATCAACCGCGGTTTGAGTGCAGACAAACCGGTGCTCATCCTGAGTGAAAACAGCTTGGAGCACGCCATGTTGGCGTTGGCTTGCATGATGGTGGGCGTGCCCTACTGCCCGGTGTCACCCGCTTATTCCACGGTCAGCAAAGACTTTGACAAGTTGCGTCACATTCTGAACACCCTCACACCCGGTTTAGTGTTTGCCACCGATGCCGACAAATACGGCGCGGCCATTCAAGCCACAGTGCCGGCAGACACCGAGGTGGTGCTGGCCCATGGGCACTTGGCGCACCGCCCCCACACCCTCTTGAGCGATTTGTTGGAGACCGCAGACACCCCCGCGGTAGACAAAGCCATGAACGCGACTGGGCCAGACACCATCGTCAAGTTTTTGTTCACCTCGGGTTCGACCAACATGCCCAAAGGCGTGATCAACACCCACGGCATGTGGTGCGCCAACCAACAGCAAATGTGGCAGTCCATGCCAGTGCTGGGCGAAGCCCCCCCTGTGCTGGTGGACTGGCTGCCTTGGAACCACACCTTTGGTGGCAACCACAACATCGGCCTGACCCTGTTCCATGGCGGCTCTCTGTACATCGATGACGGTAAGCCGGTCCCTGCCCTCATGGGTGAAACCCTGCGCAATCTGCGCGAGATCGCGCCCACGGTGTATTTCAATGTCCCCACTGGTTTGGAAGCGATAGCCAACGCCATGCACACCGATGATGTGTTGCGCCGCAACCTGCTCAGCAAAGTGCGCATGTTTTTTTACTCGGGCGCCGCCTTGGCGCAGCCAATTTGGGACAGCTTGCATGCCTCGCAAGAGCGCGAGCTGGGCGAGCGCATCGTCATGGGCACGGGCTTGGGCATGACCGAGTCGGGCCCGTTCGCGATTTTTGTACCCCGCCCCGAGGTGCAGTCGGGCGACCTGGGTTTGCCGGCAGCGGGCATGCGACTGAAGTTGGTGCCCATGGGCGACAAGGTCGAGGTGCGCTACCAAGGCCCCAACATCACGCCCGGTTACTGGCGCACCCCAGAGGCCACAGCCGACGCCTTTGACGAAGAAGGTTTTTTCATGAGTGGCGACGCTGTCACTTGGATTGATCCGAACAACATCCACCTGGGTTTGAAATTCGATGGCCGCATCGCCGAGGATTTCAAGCTCGCCACTGGCACCTTTGTCAGCGTGGGGCCGCTGCGCGCCAAGATCATCGCCGCAGGTGCGCCTTATGTGCAAGACGCGGTCATCACCGGTTTGAACATGAAAGAGGTGGGCGCCATGCTGTTCACCACACCCAAGGTGCGCGACTTGGCAGGTTTACCAGCTTCAACCCCGCTCGGCGAGGTGCTGGCCCACCCCACCGTGTTAGCGCACTTTCAAACTGTGCTCAACCAACTGGCCGCCAACGCCACCGGCAGCGCCAACCGCGTGGCTCGCCTGTTGCTGCTGGCAGACCCTCCGTCGATCGACAAAGGCGAGGTCACTGACAAAGGCTCGATCAACCAACGTGCCGTGCTGAAACACCGCGATGCTTTGGTCCATGCGTTTCACAACAAGCTCACGCCCAACACTTTGTTGCCTCAATAAAGAAAGACCCCCACGATGAACCAGCCCACATTGAACCGCCGCCTTGCCCTGCAAAGCTTTGGTTTGCCATTGGCCTCCTCCATGCTGACCCCTTTGGCTGCCTTGGCGCAAAACACCCTGCCGGTCGAGCAGGTGAAAATTGTCTGCGGCTTCCCCGTAGGCGGCACAGCCGACACCACCAGCCGACGGGTAGGTGACAAATTGGCTGGATCGGCCTACTCACGCAATGCAGCAATGGTGGAAAACAAAACCGGCGCGGGTGGGCGCATTGCCATAGAGGCAGTGAAAAACGCAACCCCAGACGGCAGCACTTTGTTGCTCAGCGCCTATTCCATGCTGCTGATCTACCCCCACATTTACCGCAGCCTCAGCTACGACCCATTCAAAGACTTTGCCCCTGTGTCCATCGCCTCTGTTTTGTCACACGGCTTGGCGGTGGGACCCATGGTGCCTGCCAGCGTGAAAAACGTGAAAGATTTTTTGGCTTGGTGCAAAGCCAACCCAGACCGCGCCAACTATGGCTCGCCGGCGGCGGGCTCTACCCCGCACTTTTTGGGGCCTTGCTCAGTTTAGTGAGCGGCGTAGCCATGCAGCACGTGGCTTACCGTGGCTCGGTGCCAGGGGTGACTGATGTGATTGCGGGTCAAATTCCTGCCATGTTCACGCCCCACGGCGACTTTTTGGCCAACCATCGCACAGGGAAATTGCGTATCTTGGCCACTTCGGGCAAAAAGCGGTCCGTGTTTGTGCCCGACATTCCCACGTTTGCAGAACAAGGGTTTGCTGACCTGACCGTCGAAGAATGGTTTGGTTTTTTCGCACCCGCCAAAACCCCTGCCAACGTTATCGCAATAGCTAACACGGCCATCAACAACGTCTTGAAAGACAAGGGCATTGTTGACAGCTTGGCGCTTCAAGGCCTGTCCCCCTTGGGCAGCAGCCCAGATGAGATGGCCAAGGAGATGCGCCGCCTTTATGAACAATGGGGGCCCATCGTCAAGCGCATCGGCTTTACGGCCGAGTCTTGATCCCTTTAGCGTTTAGGCACAGGCATGGGTGGCAGCAAAGCTTCAATCGCTGAGGCCACTGCCATTAACGCCGGTCGCTGGAGACTGGGCCATCCAACTCCAAGCCCAAAGGCAAGCCGGCTTTGGTCAAACCCATGGGAATGCTGATGCCTGGGATACCGGCATTACTTCCGGGGTCGGTGTTGCGGATATAGGTGGGGAAAGTCGGTACTTGAACGCCATTCAATTCGACTGTTTCATCTTGGCCAATCGGTCTGGCTGGCAAAACCGTGGTGGGAAATACCAAGGCGTCTAAGCGGTGCGACGAAAAATGCTCGGCATACACCGCCTGCAAATGCACCCGCGCTTTCAAAGCCGCCTCGTAGGCAGCACGCGGCATGGCTTGGTCTCCCAGCTGCGAACCCACAATGCCCGCCACATCGGGGCTGGCAATTTTTTCGGCAATTTGGGCCAAGCTCAGCTTGTAACGGTTGTGTGCCAGATAGGCTGGCAGGTCCACCGTCAGCTCGTACAAAGCCACTGGGAACCCCACTTGTGCGTTCAAGGCCGACATTCCCGCCACATCGCCTTCGACCAAGGTCACACCAGCACGAGACAGCAGCGCTAGCAATGCCTCCATGGCATCCAACACCTCGGTGTCTGCGCCTTGGTAAAAGTCCATGCGTGGACACCCAAGCGCAAGCCTTGGAGATTGATCTTGTCCAAACCTAAGGCAGCACCGCACAACACACTGTCCATCAATGCGGCGTCTTCAACGCTTCTGGTGATCGGGCCTGCGGTATCGCGGGTATGTGAAATAGGGATGATGCCGGTACCCGAATACCTACCCACGGTGGGGCGAAAACC
>RFMX01000399.1 GCA_009927495.1 Betaproteobacteria bacterium | reverse complement strand
GGAAGCTTGTTTCAAGGGCTGCAACTCGGAGGCCGCAGCTTTGAGTTGCGCTTGGGTAGCGGCCAGTTTTTCGGCGAAGTTGGCACTGGGTTTGGCGTGTAGCGTGGTCGCTTTGGTGTGGGGTTTCATCGTGCAAACAAAGGTTGGGGTTGGATCACATCGCCTTGGTAAAAACCGCTGAAGTGCGCCAGCAATTCTTGCCCTTTGGCCAGGTTCTGATCAGCACGCAACACAGCGCTGGAAAAACCGCAGCGCTGCATCTGGCTGAGTTGGTCCACCAGCACGTCGCCGGTGGCGCGTATGTCGCCCTTGAAACCGCAACGGCGACGCAGCATCAGCGCTTGGCTGAAGGCGCGGCCATCGCTGAAAGCGGGGAAATGCAGCTCAATGGTGTGCACGCTGTCCAAGGATGCGGCCATGGGGTCCGCATCATTCGTCAGTTGCAAATCAGCGGCTTTCAGGATGTCTGTGGAGGTGTGTAATTCCATGGCAGTCTTTCAGGCAGCAGGGCTCAAGGTCTCGTCGTCAGACGGGTGACGCGCCGCATTGGCGGCAGCTTTGAAGGGGTCGAAGCCCACGCGTTGCAATGCATTGATAAAGGTTTCACCTTGTTGGCGCTGCTCTGTGTAGACCTGCAACACGGCATCAATCACATCCACCACCTCGGCGGACGAGAACGAGGGACCCACCACCTTGCCGGGTTGGGGCGTCCCGCTCAGGGCAGAACCGTCCGAGCCGCCCAAGGTCAATTGGTACCACTCCTTGCCGTCCTTGTCCACGCCCAAGATGCCAATGTGGCCGCTGTGGTGGTGACCGCAAGAATTGATGCAACCGCTGATGTGCAGGTCAATTTCACCCAAGTCAAACAACTCGTCCATGTCTTGGTAGCGCTCGGTGATGGCCGCAGCGATGGGAAGTGATCGTGCATTGGCCAAGTCGCAGTAATCGCCGCCTGGGCAAGCAATCATGTCGGTCAACATGCGGATATTGGGTTTGGCCAAGCCCAGCGCTTTGGCCTCTTGGTAAAGGGTGGGCAATTGATCGGCCGACACCCATGGCAAGACCAGGTTTTGGTCGTGGCTGACACGGGTTTCACCAGCGGAGTAGGTGTCGGCCAACGCAGCCGC
>RFMX01000133.1 GCA_009927495.1 Betaproteobacteria bacterium | reverse complement strand
GACGTGTCCCGAGAATTTTTCAAGGACTACAACGCGGCGTTTGTGGCGCATTACAAAAAAGCCAAAGGCGTGGATCTCAAAGTGGACCAGTCGCATGGAGGCTCCAGCGCCCAAGCCCGTGCGGTGAATGATGGCTTGGAGGCCGATGTGGTGACCATGAACACCACCTCGGACGTGGATTTCTTGGCCAACAATGGCGTTGTCGCCAAAGACTGGGCGAAAAAATTCCCCCATAACGCTGCGCCTACCAGTTCCACCATGTTGTTTCTCACGCGAAACGGCAATCCTAAGGGCATCAAGGACTGGGATGACCTGATCAAGCCCGGCATCCAAGTGGTAGTGGTCAACCCCAAAACTGGCGGCAATGGCCGCATGGCTTATTTGGCCGCTTGGGGGCAGGTGCGCAAAAAAGGCGGCAGCGACGCAGATGCCCAAGCGTTTGTGAAAAAACTCTATGCCAATGTGCCGGTGTTGGCCAAAGGGGGGCGGGATGCCACCAATGTGTTTTTGCAACGAAACATTGGCGATGTGTTGATCACCTTCGAGTCTGAGGTCATATCAGTCGACCGGGAGTTCGGGGCAGGCAAAGTCGACGCGGTTCACCCCAGCATCAGCATCGTCGCTGAAAATCCTGTGGCCGTGGTCGAGCGAACCACTGCAAAGAAAGGCACAGGCGAGTTGGCCAAAGCCTATTTGGATTACCTCTACAGCGACGAAGCTCAAGAGATTGCGGCCAAGCATGCACTGCGTCCGCGCAATGCAGCTGTGTTGAAAAAGTACGCGCAAGTCTTCAAACCCATCACCTTGTTCCAAGTGTCGGACTACTTTGGCTCCCTCACAGAAGCGCAAAAAGTGCATTTCAATGATGGCGGCTTGTTCGACAAAATTTACACGGCGCAGTGAATGAGCAGTTTGACTTTGTTTGCTCCGCGACACCAGCCAGCCAGGGTCTTGCCTGGGTTTGAAATCACCCTCGGGTTCACCATCGCTTACCTGAGCCTGATTGTGCTCATCCCCCTGTCGGCGCTGGTGTTCAAGACCCTTAACCTCACGTGGGAGCAGTTTTGGCAAGCCGTCACCGCGCCGCGTGTGGTGGCTTCGTACAAGTTGACGTTTGGAGCCTCTTTCACTGCCGCCTTGGTGAACGCTTTTTTTGGTTTGCTGTTGGCGTGGGTCTTGGTGCGCTACCAGTTCTTTGGCAAAAAAATCGTGGATGCCTTGGTGGACTTGCCGTTTGCCTTGCCCACCGCCGTGGCGGGCATTTCCCTTACTGCGCTGTTGGCAGGCAACGGCTGGATTGGTCAGTATTTAGAGCCCTTAGGCATACAACTGGCCTTCAACCGCAACGGTGTATTGATTGCACTCATCTTCATTGGCTTGCCTTTTGTGGTGCGTACCGTGCAACCCATTTTGGAAGATGTGGAAAAAGAACTGGAAGAAGCCGCCACTTGTTTGGGGGCCACACGCTGGCAAACCTTCAGCAGAGTGATTTTTCCGACCCTAGCACCTGCATTGCTCACGGGCTTTGCCATGGCGTTTGCACGTGCCATCGGTGAATACGGCTCGGTGATTTTCATTGCGGGCAATATGCCCATGGTGTCGGAGATCACGCCGCTCATCATCATCAGCAAGCTCGAGCAGTACGACTATGCCGGTGCCACCGCGGTGGCGCTTGTCATGTTGTGTGCCGCCTTTGTCATGTTGTTGCTCATCAATGGTTTGCAGGCTTGGCAGCGTTCGCGTTCAGGGGCGTCTTCATGAGTGTTCAACATACAACACCCACCCATGCCTTGAACAGCACAGGAGAGCCTGTGTGGTTGCGTCGCACCCTGATTGGCATTGCCTTGGTGTTTGTTGGCTTGTTTTTGGTACTGCCCTTGGCAGCGGTGTTCACAGAAGCATTGCGAAAAGGTTTCGACGCTTTTTATGAAGCGTTGAAAGAACCCGATGCATGGTCGGCCATCAAACTGACCTTCCTCATCACAGTCATCGCTGTACCGCTGAATTTGGTCTTTGGTGTGTGTGCTGCGTGGGCGATTGCCAAGTTTGAGTTTCGTGGCAAGGCCTTTCTCACCACCTTGGTGGACTTGCCGTTTTCGGTGTCGCCGGTGGTGGCAGGCTTGATTTATGTGCTGGTGTTTGGTGCACAAGGTTGGTTTGGCCCTTGGTTGCAAGCGAATGACATCAAGATTATTTTTGCTGTGCCTGGCATGGTGCTGGCCACCGTGTTTGTTACTTTTCCTTTCATTGCGCGGGAACTCATTCCTTTGATGCAAGCGCAAGGCAATGAAGAAGAGCAAGCCGCCATGGTCTTGGGTGCCAGTGGTTTGCAAATTTTTTGGCGCGTGACCTTGCCCAACATCAAATGGGGTTTGCTGTATGGCGTCATTCTGTGTAACGCCCGTGCCATGGGTGAGTTTGGTGCGGTGTCGGTAGGTGTCGGGTCATATTCGCGGTCAG
>RFMX01000263.1 GCA_009927495.1 Betaproteobacteria bacterium | reverse complement strand
GGATGAACCTCTTGCACCCGAGTCCAATACAGGGACATTGGCGAACAGCTTGGTCACAAACTCCTTGGCTTTGGCGTCACCGCCGTATTTGCGCTTGGCAAATTCCCAAGCCGCTAAATAATTCCATCGTGCACCACCCGAGGTTTTGGGGTTGGGGGTGATCACACTGATGCCCGGTTTGACCAAATCGTCCCAGTCCTTGATGCCTTTGGGATTACCTTGACGCACCACCAACACAATCGTGGAGGTGTAGGGAGACGAGTTGTGCGGCAAACGTTTTTGCCAGTTGGGGGGAATTAACTGCGCCTGCTTGTTCAAAGCGTCAACGTCGCCTGCCAATGCCAAGGTGACCACATCAGCGTCTAAGCCATCAATCACCGAACGGGCTTGTTTGCCAGAACCGCCGTGTGACTGCTTGATGGTGACGTCTTGGCCGCTGGTGGCTTTCCAGTGTTTGGCAAAGGCGGCGTTGAACTCCACATACAACTCGCGGGTCGGGTCGTAGGACACGTTGAGCAATGCGACTGGGGCTTGGGCAAAACTGCTGTGCAATGCACCTACCAGCACAGTGGCCGACACGGCTTGTAAGACCATGCGACGAATCATGATTTTCATTTTTAAGCAGACTGCGCCACAAACACTTGCGACTTGCGTGGTGTCAATACCAAAAGTTCACCCTCCACATAGTTTTGGTCTCTGAACTCATTCGCAGGAATTTCAGCCTCGATCACCTCGGTTGTGGCGTTGTCGTCATGTTGTACCAACTCCAAACGAGCGACTGAACCCACCACCAAAGCTCGCTCTAAGCGGCCTACGATGCCGGTGTCGCCTGGGGAATAGCGGCGCACATCCAAATCGTGCGGACGAATGTAGGTATGGGTCTCACCCTCGGGGGTGCGGCCTTTGAACAAATTCACATCGCCCAAGAAACCATAGACAAAGGGATTGGCAGGGTTGTCCCAAACCTGCTGGGGTGAACCCACTTGCTCGACCTTGCCGTTGTTCATCAGCACCACCCTGTCAGCCACTTCCAAAGCTTCTTCTTGGTCGTGGGTGACGAAAATGCTGGTGACATCTAAATCGTCGTGCAGGCGGCGCAACCAGCGGCGCAGGTCTTTGCGAACCTTGGCATCTAAAGCGCCAAAGGGTTCGTCCAACAACAACACACGCGGTTCGACTGCCAAGGCACGGGCCAAGGCAATGCGTTGGCGCTGACCACCGGACAACTGCGAGGGGTAGCGGTCGCCCAGCCAATCGAGTTGGACCAAGTTCAACAAGTCGTGCACTTTCTTTTGAATGGCAGCTTCAGTAGGTCGGGTCCGCTTGGGTCGCACGCGTAAACCGAAGGCGACGTTTTCAAACACAGTCATGTGGCGAAACAAGGCGTAGTGCTGGAACACAAAGCCTACTTGACGCTCTCGCACATGGATATGGGTGGTGTCTTCACCACTGAAAGCAATCGTGCCTTGGCCTGCGGTTTCCAAGCCTGC
>RFMX01000434.1 GCA_009927495.1 Betaproteobacteria bacterium | reverse complement strand
CGACTCACCCATGTCCACTGTTTCAATTTCACCTTCGTGCCTTGGTTCCGCTCGGTCGCACCGTACATCCACATGCACCGAGGCAAAACCTTTGTCGTGGCCATAGCTGGTGAAGCCATTGAAGCGGGCAAGTTGCCCAGCTTGGTTCAAGACTTGGCGCTGATTCAAAGCATGGGTGTGAAGGTGGTGCTGGTACACGGTTTTCGTCCTCAGGTGAATGAACAGTTGCTGGCCAAAGGCCATGCGCCCCAATACTCGCACGGCATGCGCATCACCGACAGCGTGGCGTTGGACTGCGCCCAAGAAGCCGCGGGTCAATTGCGCTATGAAATTGAAGCTGCTTTCAGCCAAGGCCTGCCCAACACGCCCATGGCGGGTGCCACCATCCGCGTCATCTCGGGCAACTTCATCACCGCTAAACCCGTAGGCATCCTCGACGGTGTGGACTTTCAGCACTCAGGCTTGGTTCGCAAGGTGGACGTGGCAGGCATTGTGCAGACCTTGAACCTTGGCTCCATGGTCTTGCTCTCGCCCTTTGGTTTTTCACCAACAGGCGAAGCCTTCAACCTGACCATGGAAGAAGTAGCCACCTCGGTGGCCACTGCGCTCAGGGCAGACAAATTGATTTTCGTGACAGAAGTTGCTGGCATTCGCAGCAATCCCACTGAACCCGCGAGTGAAGACAATCCGGTTGATACCGAAATGCCCTTGGATGAGGCCGAAAAACTCTTGGCTCGTCTGCCCATGGCCACCCAACCCACCGACATCGGTTTTTATTTGCAGCACTGCGTGAAGGCGTGCAAATCGGGCGTGGAACGCAGCCATATCCTGCCGTTTGCGGTCGATGGCGTGCTGCTGCTGGAAATTTATGTCCACGATGGCATTGGCACCATGGTGGTGGACGAGCGGCTTGAAAGTTTGCGCGAAGCCACCTCGGACGACTTGGGCGGTGTGCTGCAACTGATCGAGCCGTTTGAGAATGACGGCACCTTGGTGCGCAGAGAGCGCACAGAAATGGAACGCGACATTGGGGAGTACACCGTCATTGAACACGATGGCGTTATTTTTGGCTGCGCCGCCCTGTACGCCTACCCCGAAAACCGCACGGGTGAAATGGCCGCCCTCACTGTTTCACCCCACTCGCAAGGCCAAGGTGACGGTGAAAAAATCTTGCGCCGCATAGAGCAACGCGCCCGCAGCAAAGGGCTGGAAAGTATTTTTGTGCTGACCACCCGCACCATGCATTGGTTTTTAAAACGCGGCTTTGTGCAATCACCCATTGATTGGCTACCCGAAGCGCGGCAGCGCAAGTACAACCTCGACCGCAAAAGCGTTGTCTTGGTTAAAAAACTGTCTTAACTTAACCCCAACTCTCGTCATTAAGTCTTCACATAGATGAACTAAAACTCTCAGGATCAGTTAACTCAATCCATCCAAGGAGTCATCACATGCAAGCCACAAAGCCAGAAGAATTTGCGCAATTGGTTGATGAATATCAAGAAGAGTTTGAAACGCCTGATGAGTGCCACAGAATGGCGGCCTACCACCTGACCCAAGCAGCCAAACACCATGAAATTGCGGCTGAAGCATATACGAATGACGACCAAGTAAGCTGCGATCTTCATGCCCACCGTGCTTACAAGCACCAACTCAATGCCCAACAATATGCAGAAATGGCTGCGATGGATGTGAGTGATATCGACGACATTGAAGTCAGCACAGCAGAGTGAACAAGTGCAGGAGCTCCCGAAAACGCTGTTTCATACCGTTAACTCGGGCAGCTCCTCACGTCGAATAGCCTATACCCAGCAGGGTGAACTCAGTGCCAAGCATGTTTTTTTGTGTCTGCCAGGATTGCTAGAAACTCGCTCGAGTTTTTCTTCGCTTTTTGATCATGCCGTTAATTTAGATGATTGCTGTTGGTTGGCGGTGGATTACTGTGGCAGAGGCAAGTCGGATCCATTGCCAATCCATGAAAATTATTCAACCTCCGTATACCTAGCGGATACGCAAGACTTGATTGCAACTCTTTTAAGGTCAATTCATCCCAGTTCAAGCAGAAAGTTGCACCTGATAGGAACCAGCATGGGGGGCATCTTGTCCATGCATTTGGCAAAGCACTTGAACGGACAGGTCGACTGTTTGGTACTCAACGATATCGGAATGAGCCTGCACTGGTCTGCATTGATTGACCTCTACCGTCAATTGAATGCGACGTCATCTGTATTCGATGATATTCAAATTGATCCTCGCGCCATTGAGGCGGTCAGCGCTGCAAGCCACTTTGACTTGCCTTATGACTTTGACTTAATCAGCATGCAGTTTCACCCACTTCTAAAAAATCACTCTGGCAAAGTTGCTTTGCTGCACAACGAAAACAGCACAATTTGTCCAACAGGAATTGCAGAGCAAGCAAAACGCCGAATTCCTCATTTGAAGATATGGACCCAAGCAGGCGATAGCCATCCAGCCGTGTGGACTTCTTCATCGGTCAACAAGTTGAGCCAGTTACTGAAATTGAAACCCAAGACCACTGAGGCCACCCAGTTGATTGCCGACAAGGCTTCATCTGCGGATACGACAGAGCTTGCACCATCAGACCAAAGTTTTGTTCCTTCTTTTTTGCGATCAAGCGAAGCCTACCTGACAAGCACCAGTAAACCCAGCCATGGTCTTTTAAGTTCATTGAGACAATGGCTCAGGGGAGCAAGCCGCAGTTTCTCTTGACAGCCACGCCTGATTTCAATAGATTGGCTCAACTTAATCAGGTTTAAGAGGCTCTTATGAAAATCGCATCATTTGTGGGTCAAAAAGGGGGCGTTGGAAAAAGTACGCTTGCGCGGGTATTGGCCGTTAAAGCAGCGCATGAGGGACGCCGCGTTTTACTGGGCGACTTTGACCTCGAGCAGCTATCTTGCATTGAGTGGAGTGCCACACGGTTGCGCAACGGTATAGAGCCTGATATCGAAGCGCGAGCCTTCAAAAGTTTAAAGAAGCTTCGAAAAACCGTTGAAAATTTTGATTTGGTGGTGGTTGATACCCGCGGCTTGGCCGATGAACTGACCACCGATGTGAGCCAAGAAAGCGATGTGGTGTTCCTGCCCACAGGGACTTCGATGGACGATTTGCGGCCCACATTGGCGCTTGCACGTCGTCTCGCCAAGTCCAGCAAGGTGGGCAGCAAAGTTGTGATGGTGCTGTCGAAAGTGGGGCGTTCAGAGCGTTTACTTGAAAATGCAAGAATCGTTATCGATGAGGCTGGGTTTGATGTGCTCAGTCATGTTTGGCCAGAGAGAGATGGTTTTCAAGCCGATCTGGACATGGGGCGAGCAGGAAGTGAAAGCCACAATCCGCATTTGCGTGAGACTGCGCAAAGAATTGAAGCTGAATTGTTCAAGTTGGCTATGGGTGTAAAAAAACAGGGGCAATGAAAATTTATTCATAGCTTACCGATCTAAGGGGGCGGGCTGTCAAGGTTAAACGCCTTAGCCCTTCCTCTGTAAAAGCGGTCAATCCGCCAATCCCTCAAAAGTTCCATGGCCCAATCAAAATGCTCAGCATTGAGTTTGTACAGATCGCTTGAACTCAAATCTGCCTCTGCTTGTAGCGACAAAATCAAATGGACAAGCGCTTGAGCATCAACTGACTCGGGGGAACTTTCAATGAATGTTTGTATTTTTTGGATGGCTCGCATTGCTTTTTTTACTGCTGAAAACATGCTAAAACTTAAGTGGTGTGGAGCCTAACTGAATAAACGGCTTCACAACATCAGGGCAGACATTAAGAGGTAATTCGTTGATTAATTTGAAATTGAACTCACATTTCGAAACTGAGTTGAAATTGTATGTACCCCAAACTGGCTGCGCCTCTTTTGAAAAGGCGCTCAAGCGCGGCGCGGTGCAAACCATCCATTTGCGAGCGATGTATTTTGATACGCCACAGCGCCACTTGGCGAAGCAAAAAGTCGCTCTGCGCTTGCGACTTGAAAATGAGCAATGGGTTCAAACTCTGAAACTGTCGGGCGGCGATTCAACGCTGACCCGCATTGAACTGAACCACCTCAGGCCTAGCCCAGCCTTAGATTTGGCGGTCTACACAGGAACGCCTGCAGAGCCCTTCATTTCCAAACTGGGCATCCCTCTGGCGGTGACCTATGAAGTCCAGGTCTTGCGCCTCATGCGCCAAAGTCGCACACCATTAGGTACCGTTGAAATTGCTTACGACACTGGATTTATCCGTTCAGGGAAACTGGAGTTACCGCTGCGCGAGGTGGAGTTTGAGCTCAAGCGTGGACAGATTGGTGCACTGTTTTCCATGGCCGCCAAATGGCAGCGCGACCATGGCCTTGTCATGGATGCTCGCAGCAAGTCTGAAAGAGGCGACCTTTTGGCGCAAATGAGCCTCAAGTTAGCGGCCTTGGCACAGACACAAGGTGATAGCGAGGTTGTGAACGCCAAGGCCAAGCAAATTCAAACCTATTGGGCACCACGCAACACCAAAGCGGTCAAGCTGATGCCAGGCATGAGCGCTGGACAAGCCTTGCGGGTGGTGATGGGCGAATGTTTAGACCAAATTGTTCGCAACGCAGCTGTGCTGGCTGAGATTGACACCCAAGGGGTCTACCGCCTTGACACCACAGAGCATGTGCATCAATTGCGTGTGGGAATTCGGCGAATGCGCACGGCTTGGTCGGTGTTTAACGGTTTATGTACCCTGCCGCCTGAGGCGCAACGATTCGAAGTCAAAAAACACTTCAGCCGCTTGGGTGGCTCACGGGACAATCAGGTTCTGTTCAATGATTTGTTGCCCGCTTTGCAAGCTGCGGGGCAACCAGCATTGATTTTTGAGACGCAAGCTATTTCAGACGATGCCAGTGAGGTTACAAAAGACCCGCTGTTTCAATCTTGGTTGTTGGACATGTGCGAGTTTGTCAATACTGCGCCCTCACCCTCACCCTTGCCCCCTGCAGAGGAAGGTCCAACGACGCCACGCGTGAAAAAACTGCTGTTGACCAAGCTTCACAAATGGCACCGGAAAATAGTGCGTGAAGGCGTTCAATTTGCCATGCTTGAAATACAAGCTCGACACGACTTGCGCAAGCGGGTGAAAAAACTCAGGTACGCCATGCAATTTACCGATGCTTTGCTGCCCGAAAAAGCGCTCAGCGCCTATTTAAAAGGTTTGTCGCAGGTGCAAAACATCTTAGGAGACATGAATGATCTTTACAACGCTTTGGAAAAATTCAGCTTACTTCGAGACACACAACCCAGCGCTTGGTTTGCGTGCGGATGGATTACCCACAAACTGGACCTTTTACAAACCGATGCGGTGACCGCATTTCAAAAACTGTCCAAAGACAGTTATTGGGATTGAGTTTGCTTTGTGTAACGCAAATATGCAAAAAACAGCAGCCAAACTGCCATGGCCACAAACGCGACGAAAGACCAGTTGGCGATAGAGCCGCCTAAAAACGTCCAGTCAATTTTGGTGCAGTCGCCGCCGCCGCGAAAAATCATGGGTATCGCCCTTTGCAAGGGAAACGACTCCACCATGCCGTAAAAGTCTCTGCCGCAACTGAGGGTTTCAGGCGGGTACCACTGCAACCAACTTTGCCGTGCGGCAACAAATGCGCCGCTAGCAGCAATCGCTACACCCAAGGCGGTCAGGGTATTGCCCATCCAACCACTGGACCAAAACACCGCCAGCAAGGCCACCAAGGCAATTCCGATCATGGCGTAACGCTGAACAATGCACATGGGGCAAGGCTCCAAGCCCACCACATGCTGCAAATACAACCCAAAACCCAGCAAACCGGCACAGGCCAAAGCCACCAAGGCCCAGGTTTGGCGAGGAGACAATTCAAGCAGCAACTTTTTCAGCATGGCGTTTAACAAATCAATAAGTTCTCAGTCTAGCGCTTTCAAAGAACCCCTTGGCAAAGCTTGCTAAAGTCAGTCCTTTTATTGAACCCCCT
>RFMX01000308.1 GCA_009927495.1 Betaproteobacteria bacterium | reverse complement strand
CAGAGGAACAACATGGCACGCACCGTCCACTGCATCAAGCTTGAAAAAGAGGCCGAAGGCCTGGACTTCCCCCCCTACCCTGGCGACCTTGGCAAACGCATTTGGGAAAACGTCAGCAAGGACGCTTGGGCAGCATGGCTGAAACACCAAACCATGTTGGTCAATGAAAACCGCCTGAATTTAGCCGATTTGCGGGCTCGCCAATACCTTGCCCGTCAAATGGAAAACCACTTTTTTGGCGACGGTGCAGACGCCGCGCAGGGTTACGTTCCCCCACCCGCTGCTTAATCCGTGAGCGCTCCTCGCCACTGTTTGGTGGTGGGCGCAGGTGTTGCCGGTGCCGCCATCGCCCGAGCTTTGGCAGACAAGGGCTGGCAAGTCGATGTTGCTGACCAAGCCCACGCACCTGCTGCGGGGGCTTCAGGGGTTCCCATTGCCGTTCTGTCTTGCCATGTGTCGGTGGACGACAACCCCCTGTCCAAGCTCACACGGGAAGGCCTGCTGAAAGTTCGCTCCTTTGCACAAGCGCATTTGGTCAAGGGCCACGACTGGCTGGACTGCGGCGTGCTGGAGCGTCGACTGGACGGCCACACCAAGAAAAAAATATGGACACCGACCAAGGTGGACAGCGTGTGGCACGGCTGGGTACAAACGCCCACCGACTTGCAATTGGCCCAAGCCGGTTTGAAGCAGGTCAGTGCCGATGAACAACTGTGGCAAGCCCATGGCGCGTGGGTTAAGCCGCTGTCACTGATTCAAGCCTTGCTTCACCACCCATCGATTCACTTTCAGGGCGGGAAATCTCTTAAGGCCTCAGAGATTCAAGCCTTGGGCTACACCGCTGTGGTGCTGGCCTTGGGCGCACACACCAGCGATTTTTTGGCAAACCTTCCGCATGCGCCTGAACTGCCTTTGGTGCCTGTCGCGGGTCAAATCAGCTGGGGCTTGCATGACGCAACGCAAAACCCAGCGTTTCCTCCGTTTGCGGTGAATGGCTATGGCGGCTTTGTCAGCCATGTACCCACCCCACAGGGCTTGGCTTGGTACAGCGGTGCTACGTTTCACCGAGGACAAACCCAGGCTGAAGTGACAGTTAAAGACCATGCGGAGAACTTCCTCAAACTGCAGCAGCTGCTACCCCAAGCCGCCCAAGCGCTTCAAAGCCAATGGCAAACCCCAAACCAACTGCAAGGCTGGTCTGGGGTTCGCTGTACATCGGTTAACCGAATGCCTATTTCCCGTGCCTTGGACCCCGTCAAACTGCCTGCTTGGTATGTGCTGACTGCTTTGGGGTCCAGAGGTTTAACCTTGGCGATGGGCTGTGCCGAGCGTCTGGC
>RFMX01000298.1 GCA_009927495.1 Betaproteobacteria bacterium | reverse complement strand
AATCCTCTGCTTTCCTGAATGCCCAGGTGGCGGAATTGGTAGACGCACTAGTTTCAGGTACTAGCGAGTAACATCGTGGGGGTTCGAGTCCCTTCCTGGGCACCAATGTTAACGAACATCATAGCCACCGAAGTGGCTTTTTTTATGACCACTTCTTAAAGGCGATCAGATTGGCAAACCAATCAAATCGTGTCCTTGCGTTTGCATGATTCGAACCTTGATGAAGTCTCCAGTTCGGTAGCTTTTGCTCAGCTTTTCAGGAGGAAGCAAATGCACCACACCATCTATTTCTGGTGCATCGGAATAGGCTCTGCCCACACCGCCTTGTTTGCCCAAGGACTTAGCTGAGTCAACCAAAACTTGCATGGTGGAGCCAATTCGATTTTGCAGTTTTTGGGCCGATATTTTTTCTGCAACCTGCATGAATCTGGCGCGACGCTCTTGGCGAACCTCAAGGGGCAACATGCCGGGTATAGCATTGGCGGTCGCGCCTTCCACTGCGCTGTAGGCGAAACAGCCAGCGCGGTCGATTTGCGCTTCTTCTAAAAACTGCAACAAATGCGCAAACTCTGTCTCTGTTTCCCCAGGAAAGCCGGCAATGAAAGTACTGCGTACCACCAACTGTGGACACTGTTCACGCCAAAGTTGCAAGCGCTCCAAATTTTTTTCGCCACTTGCAGGACGTTGCATACGCTTGAGTACATCAGGGTGGCTGTGTTGAAACGGCACATCCAAATAGGGCAACACACGTCCACTCGCCATCAACGGGATCAAGTGATCAACCGTGGGGTAGGGATAAACATAGTGCAAGCGAACCCACGCAGAAAAAGGCTCTGCCAGTTCAGCCAAAGCTTGAACCAATTCAAGCGTTCGGGTTTTGACGGGACGCCCATCGTGAAAGCCCATTTGATAACGCACGTCAACACCGTATGCGGAGGTGTCTTGGCTAATCACCAATAACTCTTTGACGCCGCTTTCAAACAAAGCCTGGGCTTCGCGCAAAACTTCGCCTACTGGATGCGAAACCAAATCGCCTCGCATGGAGGGGATGATGCAAAAAGTACAGCGATGGTTACAGCCTTCACTGATCTTCAAATAAGCGTAATGCTTGGGTGTGAGTTTGATACCAGCAGCGGGGACGAGGTCGATAAAGGGGTCATGCGGCTTGGGTAAGTAGGTATGAACCGCGTCCATCACCTCTTGTGTAGCGTGGGGGCCTGTGACCGCAAGCACACTGGGGTGCATTGCTTTGACGACGTTTTGCCCATCAGACTGCGATTTGGCACCCAAGCATCCCGTGACGATGACTTTGCCGTTCTCGGCCAAAGCTTCACCAATGGTGTTGAGGCTTTCTTGAACTGCGTCGTCAATGAATCCGCAGGTGTTGACGATGACCAAGTCTGCGCCAGCAAAGGTTTTCGAGGTTTGGTATCCCTCGGCGCTTAGCTGGGTAAGGATCAGTTCCGAGTCTGTTAATGCTTTGGGACATCCCAGGCTGACAAAACCAACGGTAGGCGCAGCCATCAGCGCTTAAGTCCCATGGCGGTGAGCATCTGTTTTTGCATTTGGCTCAGCATTTGATGTGATTGTTCGGTGTAGTTACCCATCAACCCACTGAGCAACGGTGACTGTGTGGTCATGACTTGGGCCCAAATCTCCGGCGAGAGATGTTTGCTTTGGTCAGCCATTTGCATTTGCAAATCGATGAATGTTTGCACATTTTTTTCTAGATAGTTGCCCATAAAGCCCTGCATGGCATGGCCATAAAAGCGAATGATGTTCGCCAAGGCAACCTCAGAAAACATCGGCACACCGCCTGATTCTTCTTCCAAAATAATTTGCAACAAGATGCTTCTTGTCAGGTCTTCATTGCTTTTGGCCTCAACCACTTTGAAGACTTCACCTGCCACGACAAAGGCTTTGACCTCTTGCAAGGTGATGTAGCTTGAGGTTTGGGTGTCGTACAAACGCCTGTTGGGGTATTTTTTGATCAACCGAGTCGCAACCTCCCCCTGAGGGTCTGCTTCTGGAGGATTGGGAGTAGGAGAAGGTTTGCGTGCCAAAAGAAGGTCCTGTTTGGGGGTTTGCAAGGGTGTCTTTGCAAAACGTCGAGCAGGTAAAAGGGCAAAGCAAAGAC
>RFMX01000272.1 GCA_009927495.1 Betaproteobacteria bacterium | reverse complement strand
TGGTAGGCGCGATTGGACTCGAACCAACGACCCCCACCATGTCAAGGTGGTGCTCTAACCAGCTGAGCTACGCGCCTTCGTTGTCGAACTTGGTTATTCTAACAGCAGTCTGCTTAGCCAAGATGTCGCCTTGCGGTTCGCACACCCGAGACATCTTTGACAACCGTGAGCACCTTGTTCAATTTCGAAGCGTCTCCCACTTCCACGGTAAAAGTCATCCACGCTGTTTCTTTGATAGATTGGGTTTGCACACCAATCACATTGATCTTATCTTTGGCAAACACTTCGGAGATATCACGCAACAGCCCTTGTCGATCATTGGCAACGATCTGTATATCCACAGGGTAAAGCGCGTCCGTGCGGTTGCTCGCACTCCATGCAACTGGTATCACGCGGTCTGGGGCAGTCATGGACAACTGAATGAAATTTTTACAACTGCTGCGGTGAACACTTACCCCTTTGCCACGCGTGACAAAGCCGCCCAAGGTATCGGGTGGCGCAGGCCTACAACATTTGGCCAATTGGGTCATCAATGAATCCACCCCCACGACCAATACGCCGGAAGGAGTCGATTGACTTTTGCTACGCTGGGTTTTGCGCAGCAGACGCTCATCGTCATCCAGCAAGGGCGCAGGGGGGCGTAAAAAGGTTTCGATGGTTTTCAGCGAGAACTCATCCTTGCCCACGACCTCAAAAAGTTGCGCCGCAGCAGGAAAGCCCAACTGTGCGGCCAGATCGTCGAGTTTCAAGGCGGTTTTGCCTTCGCGTTGCAACAGGCGCTCAACCAACTCTCGCCCTTTTGCCATGGTTTGGTTTGCCACCTGCGCGTTGAACCAAGCCCTGACCTTGGCTTTGGCCCGATGCGAACTTAAAAAACCCAACTCTGGGTTCAACCAATCTCTAGAAGGGCCACCCTCTTTGGCAACGATCACTTCTACCGTTTGTCCATTACGCAAAGGGGTAGACAGCGGGACCATGAGGCCATCGACTTTCGCTCCTCGACAGCGGTGTCCTAAGTCGGTGTGCAGGCTGTAGGCAAAGTCGACGGGTGTGGCATGAACGGGCAACTCAACGATAGCGGCTTGGGGTGTCAGTACATAAATTTTGTCGTCCTCATCACCCGAGCTTGTTTTCGGCTCAGCATGTGCGGCTTGGTTCAAATCGCGTTCCCAAGCCAGCAATTGACGCAAGACAGCCATTTTTTTGGCCTGAGCATCAGACACTTGCACACCTGAGTAGCCCTTGGTACCTGCCTCTTTGTAGGCCCAATGCGCGGCTACGCCAAACTCGGCATGCGCATGCATCGCGTGGGTGCGAATTTGGATTTCAACCACCCTACCCAAGGTATCACTCACCACGGTGTGCAAGGATTGGTAGCCATTGGACTTTGGTTTGGCAATGTAATCATCAAACTCGTTTTCCAAAGGGGTCATCTGCGCATGTACCCATGACAAGACGCGGTAACAGTCTTCGACAGTGCCTACGATTACCCTGAGCGCACGCAAATCGCGAACTTGTGAGAAGTCCAGCGACTTGCCGCGCATTTTTTTGATGATGCTGTAGATGTGCTTGGGCCGACCCTGCACTTGTGCAGCAATGCCTTGTGCCAGCAATTGGTCTGACAGCGATTGCCGCAACTGAGTGACTTGGGCCTCTCTCTCGACACGCTTGTCCTCCAACCAAGCCGCCACCTGCTTGTACGTCTGGGGCTCCAGCAGGCGAAAAGCCAAGTCCTCCATCTCCCATTTGATTTGCCAAATACCCAAGCGATTGGCCAACGGTGCAAAGACCAGCAAAGACTCTTTGGCCACATCGTCGAAGTCGGTTTTTTTGTTTGCGTGCAAATAGCGCAAAGTTTGTAACCGTGAAGCCAATCGCAAAACCACCACCCGCAAATCTCTTGAAAAAGCCAGCAACATGCGCCTGACAAATTCAATTTGCACTCGTCCTTGGGCGTCTTTGACGGAACGGGTTTGCGCTTGACGTTGCAACTGCATCAAGCGCATGGTTTCCATGGCCAAAGCTGCATGGCTGGCACCAAAGGCCTTGTCAATCAACTCTTGGGGCTTGTTGAGATGTTCACACGCAAAAGCCAGATAAGACGCGGCTTGCATATCGTCCGATGCGCCCAAGGACTTGACCAATACCGCCAAGGCGTCTGCATGAACCAAGCAGTTTTCACCGTTGTCCAACTGTTGTGTGGACAAAAAAGGCTCTGCGAATGCTCTGGCACGCTCTAAAGTTTGTTGGCTGGGTTCGAAATTGACACCAGCCACAGACAGCAGTCCTTCCACGCCTAAGGGCGAGTCTTCTAAAACGTCAGTGCTTTTCATCGTCGAAGAAACTCAATAGCTTGGTGCAGAATAAGACCGGTCATCGTAATGGATTGGAGAAAGTATGAGCGAGCGTTTTTTACTTGGCAAGACAGCCTTGGTCACAGGTTCAACCAGTGGCATTGGTTTAGGGTTGGCCCAGGCCTTGGCCAAAGCAGGCGCCAATGTGGTGCTCAACGGGTTTGGTCCGCATGAGCCAGCGGTTGCTGAAGTTGCTGCATGGGGCGTTGAAACTGCATTTCATGGCGCAGATATGCGCAAGGCCTCCGAGATCGAAGCGATGATGCAGTTTGCAGCCGAGCGTTTTGGCCGCATCGATGTGTTGGTCAACAACGCCGGTATCCAATTTGTGTCCGCCTTAGAGGACTTTCCCACCCAAAAATGGGATGACGTGATTGCCATCAATCTCTCCAGCGCATTTCACACCACCCGCCTAGCCCTGCCCGCCATGCGCCAAGCCAACTGGGGTCGCATCCTCAATATTGCTTCGGTTCACGGTTTGGTAGGTTCGGCAAACAAATCGGCCTATGTGGCGGCCAAGCACGGCATTGTGGGACTGACCAAAGTCACGGCGTTGGAGACAGCCACCACTGGCGTCACCTGCAACGCCATCTGTCCTGGGTGGGTTTTGACACCCTTGGTTCAGCAACAAGTCGATGCCAAGGCTCGGGCACTCGGGGTCAGCATCGAGGAAGCCACACGCTTGCTTTTGAGCGAAAAAGAGCCTTCTATGCAGTTCACTACGCCTGAAGAATTGGGTGAATTGGCTTTGTTTTTATGTTCTGCTGCTGGCAACAATGTGCGTGGTGCGGCTTGGAATGTGGACGGCGGCTGGGCTGCGCAATAGCCATCTGTACTGTGTTTTTAAACATCATCCAAATGGATGGGGTGGGTGTCATCGACTTTCAGTTACACCGAATTTAAGTGCCACTCTATTGCCTACAAAACGACGCTGAATTATCTTTGCAGGCATGAAAAAAAACCTGCACAACCCAGAACACGAAGCCTTTGCAGCCCGTTTGCGTCAAGCCATGAAAGACGCTGGGCTCAAAGCCTCTGCCACCCAATTGGCCGACTCTTTCAATTTACGCTATTGGGGCGAAGGCATCACCGCCCACGCAGCGCGAAATTGGATGTTTGGCGTGTCCATGCCCAAGCAAGACAAGCTCAAAACACTTAGCGAGGTGCTCAACATCAGTCCGCAAGATTTGCTGTTTGGTCCGCAACGGGTGGTTCATGCCGTCAAAGAAACCCAACTGACCGACGGTATGGGCATGGGCGACACGGAAATGCTCAGACAGTATTTGCAACTGCAGCCCGAGCAAAAGCGGATGGTCAGGCAATGGGTACGAATGTCATTGGCTTTTCAACAAAGCGACAGCCCTCGCCTCGATAGACTGGCCCAAGCCAACAGGCCCTAGTTTTTCAGCGGTTTTGGCTTTGACATTGACTTGGTTCAAATCCAGTTGCAAGGCGGATGCAATACGTTCGCGCATAGGGGCAATGAACGGTGCGAGCTTTGGGGCTTGGGCAATCACCGTGCTGTCGATGTTGCTGATGTGCCAACCGCTTTCGCGCAACATGGCACCTGTGGTTTGTAACAAAAGCCAAGAGTCTGCACCTCGCCAACGCTCATCCGTGTCCGAAAAATGGGTGCCGATATCGCCTAAGGCCGCTGCACCCAGCAATGCATCGGTGATGGCATGCAGCAGCACATCGGCGTCCGAATGCCCCAACAGACCCAGATGAAAAGGAATCACCACGCCACCAATCACCAATCGCCTGCCAGGCACCAAAGCGTGGGTATCCCAACCTTCTCCCATTCGAAATTGCATGGTCATGACAACACTCCTGGACGATGCTGACGGTCATTTAAAACGGCCTCGGCCAAGGCCCAGTCCTGCGGGTAAGTGACCTTGAAATTGAACGACGCACCTTCAACCAACAAAGGCGTCAAGCCTTGCGCCTCCATGGCGCTGGCCTCGTCTGTGATGTCTTCGTGGGGGTTTTCAAGCGCCTGTGCCAAAGCGCCCATCTTGAACATTTGCGGCGTTTGCGCCAACCATTTATCACTGCGGCTCAAAGTCTGCGACACGCGGCCACCCACTGACGCTTTCAGGGTATCGGGCAAAGGCAAAGCCAACAGACCGCCCGTGGGGTCTTGGGCGCAGGCAGTCAACAAAGCTTGTATCAACCGAGGCGTGATTAAGCACCGCGCCGCATCATGGACCAACACCCAGTCGCTTGGGTCCATGCCTCGTTCTTGCAAACTGCGCAAACCACCCAGCACACTTTGGGCTCGGGTAGCACCCCCTCTTGGAACGCATTGAAAAGCAGGTTGCGGGTGTTCGAGCAG
>RFMX01000111.1 GCA_009927495.1 Betaproteobacteria bacterium | reverse complement strand
AACGCAACGTAGCCAAGAGGTCGCCAAAAACGTTAGCGAGTTAGACGCTATTTCCAAAGCGGCCAACAAAATGCAAGAAGGCTTGTCAGCCAGCTTGCCCGCCATGCCAGCCAGCGCGCAAGACTTAGGCGCATGGCTTAAGCGCTATATGTTTGAATTGATTGGCGTGATCGCTGTCATTGCAGCCGTGCTGGTCAGCATTTCGCTGCTTCGCGACAAGCGTCGCGAACAACACCACGGCGAAGATGGCGAGACCGATCTTGATTTCAAAGCAGCTTCCACTCTGATTCTGACAAACCCCAAGAGATGAAAATCGACTTTGATTTAGATCTCCCTCCGCGTGCAACACCAGCGCCTGCTCCCGCGACTTCTACCCCTCCCGCACCTGCGTCTTCTTTCAATGCGCCTTACCGCCCTAGCGCGCCAGCCACCTCTATGCCCAACACCGCGCCTTTGAGCGAAGACCCCTTCCAAGTTCGTCTCGATTTGGCTGACGAATTGTGGAAATTAGGCCAACGCCAAACCGGCCGAGCCTTGGCCCAAGAGGTTGCCGACCAAACCCATGGTGAAACCCGCGAACGGGCGCTGCGCTGGTTACAAGAACGTTCGTGAGTTCCATGCGCATTGCGCTGGGTCTGAGTTATGCGGGTCAAAGCTATGAAGGCTGGCAAAGCCAGCCCAATGGGCGCACGGTACAAGACCACCTCGAAGCCGCTCTTTCCAGTTTTGCCAACCAGCCGATTCGCACCTTGTGCGCTGGACGCACGGATTCAGGTGTCCATGGTCTGATGCAAGTGGTGCATTTCGACACTAACCTAGAACGCGATATACAAAGCTGGGTACGCGGCACCAACACCATCTTGCCACGTGATATCGCTGTTCAATGGGCGCAACAGGTACCTGACAACTTTCATGCGCGCGCCAGCGCCTTGTCAAGACGTTATGCCTACATCTTGTTGCAATCCCCGGTTCGCCCCAGTGTTGAGGCAGAGCGGGTAGGTTGGGTTTATCGGCCCATGCAAATAGAGCCCATGCAACAAGCAGCCCAGTATTTGCTCGGCGAACACGATTTCACCTCTTTTCGCGCCTCCAGCTGCCAAGCGCTCAGCCCGGTTAAAAACATCATGCATATTGGTATCCAACGCATCGGTCAAAGCCAAGACAGCGCCTACTGGCGTTTTGATTTTCAGGCGTCGGCTTTTTTGCACCACATGATTCGCAACCTCATGGGCTGTTTTGTTGCTATCGGACAAGGCCTTCAACCCCCTGAGTGGATGCATGCTGTTTTGCAAGCGCGAAGCAGAAAAGTGGCGGCACCCACTTTTTCAGCTGACGGTCTGTATTTTTTAGGGCCGGTGTACGACAGCGCTTGGGGCTTGCCGACACGAACTGCGGTTTACGATAGCCTGCCAGGACTGACACCATGAACGCCATCCCTATCAAAATCTGTGGACTTACCCGTGAGCAGGATGTGCAAGCCTCGGTGGCTGCCGGTGCCAACGCCATCGGTTTTGTGCTGTACCCACCCAGCCCCCGCTATGTCACGCCCACACGCGCCGCTGAATTGGCCGCCTTGCTGCCGGCTTTTGTCACCCCTGTTTTGCTGTTTGTGAATGCATCTGCGGCAGAGGTCGAACAGGCTGCTGGCATGGTGCCGGGCGCATGGTTGCAATTCCATGGCGACGAAACCCCTGATTTTTGCCAAGAAATGGCACAAAAGCTTGGCAGACGCTGGATTCGCGTGGCCCGTATCCCCAAGGAAACCCCTGAGGGCGCTGCGCCTATTGACCTCTTAAAATATGCATCCGATTACTCACAAGCCCATGCCCTGCTGCTCGACACCTTGGTCGATGCGTATGGTGGCAGTGGCAGCACATTCCATTGGTCACAGCTTCCAACAAACGTCAATGCTCACCTCGTTTTGTCTGGTGGACTCACACCTGCAAACGTGGCCGACGGCATTCGCGCCGTGCATTCGCGCGGACGCTCTTTGGCGGTTGATGTGAGCTCTGGCGTGGAAAGCGCCAAAGGCATCAAAGACGCCGACAAGATCCGCGCATTCGTGGCAGCCGTGCGCAGCACGCCACTTGCCAGTTAATTGTCAATGCAGCTTATGGGCTGCACCTCTTTCGGAAAAACCATGTCGACTACCTACCAACAACCCGACGCCAGCGGCCACTTTGGCATCTACGGCGGCAGTTTTGTCAGCGAAACCCTGACCCACGCCATCGAAGAGCTCAAAGACGCCTACGCCCAGTACCAACACGACCCCGCGTTCATCGCCGAGTTCAAATCGGAGTTGGCGCACTTTGTGGGCCGCCCTTCGCCCATCTACCACGCCG
>RFMX01000055.1 GCA_009927495.1 Betaproteobacteria bacterium | reverse complement strand
ACCGCCAAAGTCACAGAAAAGGCCTTTTTAGCACCCCATTGGTGCGGCCAAGGTGTTTGAAGCGCACATTTTTGGGGCGCGCACCAAAACAAGGAGATGAGCATGGGGTTTGCAGCGGTGCACAGCCGAGCGGTTTGGGGGCTGCAATCCCCTCGCGTCACAGTAGAGGTGCATTTGGCTAATGGTTTACCGAGCTTTGGTTTGGTGGGTTTGGCCGAAACCGAGGTGCGAGAAGCGCGGGAGCGGGTGCGCTCGGCCATTCTCAACAGTGGTTTGGCGTTTCCCAGCAACCAACGCATCACCGTCAATTTGGCGCCTGCCGATTTGCCCAAAGAGTCGGGCCGCTTTGACTTGCCCATCGCGGTGGGTATCTTGGCCGCAAGCGGTGCTGTGCCCATAGAGGCGCTGACGGGTTATGAGTTCGCGGGTGAGTTGTCCTTGTCCGGCGAGTTGCGGCCGGTACGGGGTGCATTGGCGATGGCGCAAGCCATGCACCAAGAGGGCTCGACCGCTGCTTTGGTTTTGCCCGCGGGCAGCGCCCAAGAAGCCGCCTTGGTACCTGGCACCCGGGTTTACAGCGTCAATCAACTTCAAGAAGTCTTGCAAGCATTGGCCCCAACCACCTCAACGGCCCAAGCCTGGCAGCCTTTGCAAGTGCAAACCGATTTGCCACCAGAAAGCCAAGCAGCAACAGGTGACTTACAAGACATCAAAGGCCATGCTGGAGTCAAGCGTGCCTTGGAAGTTGCCGCAGCGGGGGGGCACAGCTTGTTGTTGGTGGGGCCCCCTGGCGCAGGCAAGTCCATGTTGGCGCAACGTTTGGCCGGTCTGCTGCCTCCCTTGCGCTTGGAGCATGCCTTGCAAACTGCTGCGATTCACAGCATCTATGGTCCAGTGGGCTTGGCGCAATGGGGACAACGCCCGTATCGCCACCCACACCACAGCGCCAGCTTGGCTGCCTTGGTTGGCGGTGGCGCACCACCTCGCCCAGGCGAAATATCCTTAGCCCATCATGGCGTACTTTTTTTAGATGAACTCCCTGAGTTTTCACGTGCTTCATTAGAGGCATTGCGCGAACCTTTGGAGACTGGCTTCATCAATCTGGCGCGGGCCAGGCACCATGTGGAATACCCCGCGGCTTTTCAGTTGGTGGCCGCCATGAACCCTTGCCCTTGTGGTTATTTGGGCATGCAAAAACCCAGTTGTCGCTGCAGCCCCGTACAAGTCGCTCGCTACCAAGGGCGCATCAGCGGCCCCTTGTGGGACCGTATCGATATGCAGGTTTCGGTCAACGCCTTGTCGCCCGAGGTCTTGTTGCATGCGCCGCCGGGAGAGCCCACCAGCGTGGTGAAAGCGCGGTGTATGGCTGCCCATGAGCGGGCATGGATGCGTCAGGGTTGCCGCAACAAAGACTTGGCGCAAGCGCAGCTGCAAGCTTTGTTGATTAGCCCAGAGGCGTCACGCTTGTTGGCGCATGCCGCTGAGCAACATGCTTGGTCGGCCAGGGCCACGCACAGGGTGTTGCGTTTGGCGCAAACGATTGCCGATTTGGCCCAAGCACAGGAGATCGGCCAAATGCACATGGCCGAAGCCTTGCAATACCGATCTTTTTTGGCCTGACAAACTTAAAAAGGAATATCGTCGTCCATGTCGTCAAAGCCGGACTTGGCCGGTGCTGACGCACGGGGAGCGCTGGCCGCAGGTGCTGCGCTGCGTGCAGGGGCACGAGAGCCGCCATCTTCTGAGGGGCCGCCCATGCCTTCTCGGCCGCCCAGCAGCTGCAACTCGGTGGCGATGATGTCAACGGTGTTTTTTTCCACGCCGGTGGTTTTGTCGGTGTAGCTGCCGTACTTCAAGCGGCCTTCCACATAAATAGGGCGGCCTTTTTTCACGTATTCGCCAGCGATTTCAGCCAAGCGGTCGTAAAACGTGATGCGGTGCCACTGGGTGTCCTCGACGGTTTCGCCGCTGTTTTTGTCTTTGCGCTTGGTGCTGGTGGCAATGGACACATTGGCCACGGCTTGGCCGCTAGGGAGGTAGCGTACCTCGGGGTCGCGACCACAGTTACCCATCAAAATCACTTTGTTTACGCTTGCCATGGCAGTTCCTCTTAAGTACGGTGAAATGGAATGGCTTGATTATGCGGCCCGACGCTGCAAAGGTCAGTGCGCTGATGCCACGCCATTTGGTGATTTATGGACAAAGCAAGCACCCCAGGCCACTCCCAGCCACGCCAACATCAGTGCGGCGCTGGCCGTGAAAACGCCGCTTGCACCCAGGTTTTTGATCAACAAACCGCCAACGGCGCCGCCCGCAAAAATGCCCAGCGACTGCAAGGTGTTGTACACGCCCAAAGCCGCACCGCGTGAGCCCATGGGCGCCAAGCGAGAAGCCAAGCTAGGCTGGCTAGCCTCCAGCACATTGAAGCCGCAGAAAAACAAAAACAACAGGATGGCCAGCGACCACAAAGGGGGGGACGACAGGGCCAAAACGCTCCACGCGGCTTGAACCGCCATCACCAACACGATGCAGCCCAAAAACAGGGGGCGCAGCAGCCCACGCCGTTCCATGGGAAAAAGGGTCACACCCATGACCACAAACGACAACAGCACCGCCGGCAGGTAGACCCAGCCGTGGTCGGCGCTGGCGACACCGGCTTGTATTAGCAAGGCAGGAATGGCCACCCAAGAGGCCAGTTGCACCGCATAAAGCGCAAACACGCCAAAGTTCAGGCGAATCAAATCCGCATGTACCAGCAAGCCCCATAGGCTGTGCTTGGTCTGACCCTCCAAGGGAAGCTCTGGCTCGGCTGGTGTCCACCAACGCACGATAGCAACGCCCGACACCGCCAACAGCAAGGTGACGCCAAATATCGCACTCAAGCCCCCCCAGCCAGACAGCAAGGGGCCCAGCACCAAAGACAGCGCAAACATCAAACCAATGCTGGCACCGACCAAGGCCGTGCCTTTGGTGCGTACCGCGTCGCGGGTTTGGTCGGCCAACAAAGCTGTGACTGCCGCCGAAATCGCACCACCACCTTGCAAAGCGCGGCCCAGCGCCAACCCAGCGACGCTGGTCGCCATGGCCCCGACAATGCTGCCCAGCGCCAGCAATGCCAGCCCAAGGTAAATCACCCGCTTGCGACCAAACCTGTCGGCGGCCATGCCAAACGGGATTTGCAGCAGCGCTTGCACCAAGCCGTAGACACCCATGGCCATGCCAACGGCAGACAGGTCGTCGCCACCTTTGTAATGCCGCGCTTCCAGCATGAAAACCGGCATCACCATGAACAGGCCCAGCATGCGCAGGGCGTAAATGCTGGCCAAAGAAAAAGCCGAGCGCCGCTCGTCGGGCGTCATACGGGATTCGTCAGGGGGTGTCAGGGTCACAGTGGGCACAATCAAAGCTCAATGCAGGGATTGTCGGGCATCCCGACCACAAACCCATGCTAGTTAAGCCCTATGGACACTGTGTATCTATACAGCTATCATGCGCCATGGCCAAAGACAAAACCCATTACAGCTGCACGGAGTGCGGCGGCACCAGCCCCAAGTGGCTGGGCAAATGCCCGCATTGCGAGGCTTGGAACACTTTGGTGGAGGCGGTGTCGGCACCGGATGGTGCGGCCAAAAACCGCTTCGCTCCCCGCGCCGGATTGGCACCGGCTTCGGCGGTCACCGCGCTCTCCGACATCGAAGCCCAAGACGTGGAGCGCACCCCCACCGGCCAAGACGAGCTGGACCGCGTGCTCGGCGGCGGCATGGTCGAAGGCGGGGTGGTGCTGATCGGCGGCGACCCGGGCATTGGCAAATCCACCTTGTTGTTGCAGGCCTTGGACGGTTTGCAGCGCATCGGTCAAAACACCCTGTACGTCACCGGCGAAGAGTCTGGCGCACAGGTCGCGCTGCGGGCGCGTCGCTTGGGGCTGGACCACAGCCGGGTGCAAGTGCTGGCCGAAACCCAATTGGAAAAAATCATCTCCACACTGCAAGCGCAGTCGCCGCACATCGCTGTCATCGACTCCATCCAAACGGTGTACTCCGACCAACTCACCAGCGCGCCGGGGTCTGTCGCGCAGGTGCGCGAATGCGCCGCCCACCTGACCCGCTTGGCCAAGGCCAGCGGCATCGCCATTGTGTTGGTCGGTCATGTCACCAAAGAAGGCGCTTTGGCCGGGCCCCGGGTGCTGGAACACATGGTCGACACGGTGCTGTACTTTGAAGGAGATACCCACAGCAGCTTTCGGCTGGTGCGGGCCATCAAAAACCGCTTTGGCGCGGTGAATGAAATTGGCGTCTTCGCCATGACCGAAAAAGGCTTGAAGGGGGTCAGCAACCCCAGCGCCATTTTCTTGAGCCAACACGCCGAGCCGGTGCCGGGCAGTTGCGTCATGGTCACCTTAGAGGGCACACGTCCTTTGCTGGTGGAAATCCAAGCCTTGGTGGACAGTGGCGGCCCCAGCCCGCGCCGCTTGAGCGTGGGTTTGGACCGCGACCGCCTCGCCATGCTGCTGGCGGTGCTGCACCGACACGCCGGTGTGGCCTGCATGGACCAAGACGTGTTTGTCAACGCAGTGGGCGGTGTGCGCATCAGCGAGCCGGCCGCTGACTTGGCGGTGCTCTTGGCCATCACCTCCAGCTTGCGCGGCAAGCCCCTGCCCAAAGGCTTTATCGCTTTTGGTGAAGTGGGCTTGGCTGGCGAAGTGCGCCCTGCGCCCCGCGGCCAAGAGCGCCTGAAAGAAGCCGCCAAGCTGGGCTTTAGCGTGGCTGTCATCCCCAAAGCCAATGCGCCCAAAAAACCCATCGAGGGCATGACGGT
>RFMX01000115.1 GCA_009927495.1 Betaproteobacteria bacterium | reverse complement strand
CGGGTGTAGCTAGAGGTTTTCACGCGGATGCCGCGCTTCATGCCGTCTTCGCCGAGGTAAGCGCCCCAGGTCCATGCCGCGACCATCAGGTGAATTTGGTTGCCCTTGGGCGAGACACCCAGTTTTTGCGAGCCAATCCAAGTGAGCGGGCGGATGTAGCCGCTTTTCAGGTGGTTTTCACGTACCACGGTGCGCTGCGCCTCGTTCACCTGCTCGGGGGTGAACGGGATTTTCATGCGCAAAATTTTGGCGCTGTTGAACAGGCGCTCAGTGTGCTCTTGCAGGCGGAAGATGGCGGTGCCATTGGCTGTGTCGTAAGCCCGCACACCCTCGAAAGCGCCGCAGCCATAGTGCAAGGTGTGGGACAGCACATGGATTTTTGCGTCGCGCCAATCGACCAGCTCGCCGTCCATCCAAATTTTGCCGTCACGGTCGTGCATCGGGGGGGGCAGGGCGCTCATGGTGTTCCTTTATTCGGGGTCTGCTTGTGTAAGGGGTGCGATTTTACGTTGCATCCTGCGCAGAGGGATTGGCGTTGGCGCGCGACAAAGACCATTGCTGTAAGCGGCCCTCGAGAAAGTGGCACTGCACGCTGTCGCCTCCCGCATCTCGCCACTCGAAAATATCGGTGCTTTTGTCAACGCTTGGGATGCGCTGGCCTAGACTGGCAGCCAGAGCTATGACTTTAAGCAAGCGCAATCCATCATGCAGCTGTGCATGGAACATCACCGCATTAGCAACGGTCCCAACGGGTTGATTGGCGGCGCGTTCCATGGTTTGCATCAAACGGGTAGAAAGTTGCAGCAACCAAAACACGATGCCGCTAGAGACCAGCGAAAACCCCCACCAACCAAAGGCGCGAAACGAGCCGTACAGCAAGACTGCCAAGCTCAACACCACCGCTATGTTTCGCCATTTCATGGCGCTGATTTTGTTTTAAGTTTCAGTTTATTGCTGTGTCATTCATGAGGGTATGACAACGGTTTTGGCGTTGTACTCGCCGTTGGGTGCGCCACGGTGGCAAGCCGTGCAGTTGGCGGGGCTTTTCACATATGGGCTTTTCCAGACCTTGGCGGTAAGCTTTTTGCTGGGTTTGTGAATGTGCAGCCACCAGTTTGAGCAGCACATTGGTGGCGAAGTGCTTGGGCAAGGCGTCGGTGATGTTTCTCCATGAATTGGGAGGCAACAGACCGGGCGGATAAGCAAAGTGACAAACTGAGCACCATCAACACCCACTTTGAAAGGGTTTGCATCGCAACTTCTCCTTGATAACAGGAGAGTTGTAGTTGGGGCGGCCCCCAAAGACCTTGCGTTAGCGCAACAAAAGTGCGTTTTGAGCTGACTTCAGGCCAAGCCGCGCACCACCGCCATGGCCTCTTCCACCCGCTCGACCGCATGG
>RFMX01000164.1 GCA_009927495.1 Betaproteobacteria bacterium | reverse complement strand
GCTGGACGTACTGGGTGCTGCCTCGGGCTTGGGTGCGCAAGCCCAATGGGCGCAGATTGGCGAAGGTGTGGGCTTTGCCTTGGCAGCCGCTGGCAGTTTCGGCTTGGCATTGGTGGGCACCCAACATGAAACTGCCGGCATGGACGGGCGGCTACGTACGTTTTTCAGCTTGCTGCTGGCGGGCAGCGTGGCTTTGGCGGTGATCGGCCTGCGGGGTGGTCCGCACTGGCCTCAAACTCTGCTGGGTTGGCAAGGCTTAGGACTGCTCACCATTCTTTACGGCACGGCTTTCACCATCATGTTCACGGTTTTACCCAAATTGGGTGTGGCCGCCAACTCGGCCATCATGAATGTGGAGCCGGTGTTTGCTTTGGCGCTGGGCTGGGCGGTTTTAGACCAACAAGTGGCCTGGGTGCAAGTGGGCGGCGCCTTGCTGGTGGTGGGTGTGGTGGTGGGTTTGGGGTTGCGAAAGCAGTCGACCTAGCCGCTGACCACTTCTCGCCAAGCCTGCTCGACCCGCTCGGGCGTCAAATCATTCAAGCACCGAAGATGACCCAATGGGCAGCTGCGCTCAAAGCAAGGCGCACAGTCCAAAGGGGGTTGGTAGCTGGCCTCATTTTTCAGCCACAAGACCACGGCTTTGTCACTCATAGGCGGTGTATGCAATGGGCTGGAGGAACCAAACACCGCCACCTGCGGCACACCCATGGCGGCCGCCACATGCATCAGGCCCGAATCATTGCTGAGCATGGCTTGTGAGGACGCAATCAAGGCCATGGCTTGGCTAAGGTCGGTCTTACCCGCCAAGTTTCTGGCAGTTTTGGGTCGTTCTTGGTGGATACGTTGGGCAATCTCATCGCAGAGTGCCGCCTCTTTGGCTGAGCCCATCAGCACGAGCGGCAAGCCCGTGCGCAAGCCCAACTCTGCGAAATAGGCCGCTGGCCAGCGTTTGGCAGGGCCGTATTCCGCCCCTGGAGCGAACACAGCATACGCGCCCAATTTGAGGTCAAAGTTCAATAAAGTGGCTTTGAGCAGGTCTAACGACAAATCCAGCTTGGGCTGCACACCGCTGTCGGCTTGCATTTGTGCCAAGGCGAGGTAATGCGCCACCATCGCACCACGATGGTTTTTCTCAGGGTTGGGCAGGCGGTGGTTGAGCAAGCCAAAGCGCGTTTCACCGTGGTAACCCACACGCACCGGAATGCCCGCCATCCATGGCAGCAAGGCGCTTTTCCAAGAATTTGGGCCGACATAGGCTCGCTCAAATCGGCCGCGCCACTGGCTAGCCAAGTTGCGCCGTGCCCCCCAGTGCAAACCGCCACGGGGGAAAGGCAACTCGATCACCTCGGTCACGTGCGGCATGGCGCGGTATATCGGCGCCACCCATGGCATGGCAGCCACGCTCAGGGTTTCGCCGCGCTGGGCCAGCACACGTAACAAAGGCTCTGTCATCACCGCGTCGCCTATCCACTGCGGCGCAATCAGCAAACTGGCTGTCATAAGTAATTGGGGTCAGACCCCGATTAATGCGCTGAGAAGTTCTCGCCCGCTTTGAGGCGGTACTCGGTGCTGCAATAGGGGCACTTGGCATGGCCTTGGTGCGACAGGTCGAGAAACACTTTGGGATGGGTGTTCCACAGCTGCATGTCTGCCAAGGGGCTGGGACAGAACACGCCGCCGTGGCTGTTGAGGTCTTTGGCAAGCAACTCGATGGTCTTCATATCAAACCTTGGTCAGCCAATGGGCGTATTTGGGATTGCGTCCATTGACGATGTCAAAGAAAGCGGATTGGATTTTTTCGGTGATGTGGCCGCGGCTGCCAGCGCCAATCTCGATGCGGTCCAACTCACGAACGGGCGTGACCTCGGCTGCGGTGCCGGTGAAGAAGGCTTCGTCGGCGATGTAGACCTCGTCGCGGGTGATGCGCTTTTGTACGATCTCAAGGCCTAAGTCTTTGGCGATGTGGAACACCGTGTTGCGGGTGATGCCGTTCAAAGCGCCAGCCGACAAGTCGGGGGTGTAGATGACGCCGCCCTTGACCACAAACAGGTTCTCACCCGCACCTTCGGACACAAAGCCTGACGCATCCAGCAACAAGGCCTCGTCGTAACCATCGTCCAGCGCTTCCATATTGGCCAAGATGGAGTTGGTGTAG
>RFMX01000124.1 GCA_009927495.1 Betaproteobacteria bacterium | reverse complement strand
CGCATGCAGCTTGGTGGTTTTGCGACCTGCTTTCGCACCCGACTCCAGCACATAGCTGAACTTGATTTCTTCGCTGCCCGAGCCAAACAACACCACCTGTTGAACAGCTTCGGGGAGGTTTTCAAACGGGGTTTCCAGGTCAAAGCCATAGTGCTTGGCCAGGCTTTGCAACATGGCGAAGTAATAGGCGTTGCGCTTGTCCCAACCTTTGATCGCGCCGCTCTCCAAGCTGAGGCTGGGAAAGGCCACGATGCGGGCCGGGTCAAAAAAGGTTTGCTCGCCCAAACCCTCGCAGGCCGGGCAAGCACCCAGGGGCGAGTTGAACGAGAACAAACGCGGCTCGAGTTCCCCAATCGCGTAGTTGCAATGCGGGCAGGCGAAGCGCGCATTGAACGCATGCTCGACAGCACTGTCCATGTCCACCACCACGGCACGGCCATCGGCCAAGCGCAAAGCGGTCTCCAAGCTTTCGGCCAAGCGGGTCGCCATGTCAGGGCGCACCTTGAGGCGGTCCACCACCACATCGATGTTGTGTTTTTCTTTTTTCTCCAAGGTGGGCAGGTCGGCCAATTCGACCACCTGTCCATCGATGCGAAACCGCACAAAACCCTGGGCTTGCATCTGGGTGAAGACCTCGGCAAATTCGCCTTTGCGGTCACGCGCCACCGGCGCCATCACCATGATGCGGCAGTCCTCGGGCATGGCCAACACCGCGTCCACCATTTGGGCGACGCTGGACGATTGCAACGGCACGCCATGCTCGGGGCAATGCGGCGTGCCGGCGCGGGCAAACAGCAGGCGCAGGTAGTCGTGGATTTCGGTGACGGTGCCGACCGTGGAACGTGGGTTGTGGCTGGTGGCTTTTTGCTCGATGGCAATGGCGGGTGACAGGCCTTCGATCAAATCCACATCGGGCTTGTCCATGCGCTGCAAAAACTGCCGCGCATAAGCCGAGAGGCTTTCCACATAGCGGCGTTGGCCTTCGGCATACAGCGTGTCAAAGGCCAAGCT
>RFMX01000198.1 GCA_009927495.1 Betaproteobacteria bacterium | reverse complement strand
CGTGGCGTTTGAGGCCAAAGTGGTGTCTGCCCACCGCATGCCCGACGATATGTTTGCCTATGCACAGGCCGCTCAAGGGCGAGGTTTGCGCGCCATCATCGCGGGAGCAGGCGGCGCAGCCCATTTGCCCGGCATGTTGGCAGCCAAGACCATGGTGCCGGTGCTCGGCGTGCCGGTGGCGAGCAAGCATTTGCAAGGCGTGGACTCTTTGCACAGCATTGTGCAAATGCCCAAGGGCGTGCCGGTGGCCACTTTCGCGATTGGCCCTGCGGGTGCAGCCAATGCGGCTTTGTTTGCGGTGGCCTTGCTGGCGCATGGCAACCCCGCCCTTCAAAGCGCCTTAAACGCTTTCCGGTCCCAACAAACCGAGGCTGCACGCGCCATGACCGTGCCCCCTGCAGCGTGACGCCTTTGAAACCCGGCGCGACGCTGGGCGTGTTGGGTGGCGGTCAATTGGGGCGCATGTGGAGCCACGCCGCCCAAGCCCTGGGTTACCGCACCGCTGTTTTAGACCCCGATGCCCACAGCCCGGCCGGTTGGGTCAGCCACTTGCATGTCTGCGCCGACTACCTGAACGCTGAGGCACTGGCGCAAATGGCGTCGCAATGCCAGGCCATCACCACCGAATTTGAAAACGTGCCTGCCGAGGCTTTGCGACAACTCGGACTGACCCTGCCCTGCGCCCCAAGCGCTGAACCCGTGTCGGTGGCGCAAGACCGCGCCCGTGAAAAAGCGCACTTTGTTGAATGCGGTGTGCCGGTCGCTCCGCACCAGGTGTTGCACAGTGCGGAAGACTTACACACCGTGCCCGCCAGTTTGCTGCCCGGCATTTTGAAAACCACCCGCTTGGGTTATGACGGCAAGGGCCAGGTGCGGGTGGCGTCATTGGCCGACTTGCCCGCGGCTTGGGCGCAGCTTCAAGCCCAAGGCTCTGCGGTCTGCATTTTGGAAAAACGCCTGCCCCTCGCCGCTGAATGCTCGGTGGTGTTGGCGCGTGGGTTTGACGGCCAGATGGTGCATTTGCCCTTGCAAGTGAACCTGCACCGTGATGGTATTTTGGCGGTGACCGAGGTGTTTGACCACGCCTTGCCCACTGAGACCGAACAACAGGCTTTGCAAGCCGCCTATGAGGTGGCGCGCGGCCTGAACTATGTGGGCGTGTTGTGTGTCGAGTTTTTCTTGCTGCAAGACGGCCCCGAGCGCGATGCCTTGGGTCCCTTGGTGGTGAACGAAATTGCGCCACGACCCCACAACAGCGGTCACCACAGCATCGACAGCTGCGATGTGTCGCAGTTCGAATTGCAAGTGCGTTGCATGGCCGGCCTGCCCTTGGTGCAGCCACGTTTGCACAGCGCCAGCGTCATGCTGAATTTGCTGGGTGACTTGTGGTTTGCTTCAGGCACGCAAGCGGTGGAGCCACCTTGGGCGCAGGTCTTGGCCTTGCCGGGTGTGCATCTGCACCTGTATGGCAAAACCGAAGCACGCCGCGGTCGCAAGATGGGTCACCTCACCATCACCGCCGCCCATGCGAATGAGGCATGTGAGTTAGCCTTGCAAGCCGCGGCCCTCTTGGGCATTGCCGCGTGGTGAATGCCTTTTCCGATCAAGTGCTGCAAGCCGCGCAGGCCTTGGTGCGGGGCGAGCTGATCGGCTTGCCCACCGAGACGGTCTATGGTTTAGCAGCCGACGCCTTGAACCCGTCTGCGGTGAACGCTATTTTCGAAACCAAAGGGCGCCCGCCCAACCATCCGCTGATCGTGCATCTGGCCGATGCGGCCATGGTGCCGGTGTTTGCCAGCGAGGTGCCGGCATTTGCGCAAGGCTTGATGGCCGCTTGCTGGCCAGGCCCGCTCACCTTGATCGTGAAGCGAAACGCAGGCGTGGCCGATGCGGCGGCAGGCGGCCACGCAACGATCGCCCTGCGTTGCCCATCGCACCCCATGGCGCAAGCGGTGTTGCGTGCCGCGCTGTCACAGGGTGTGCAAGGTGTGGCCGCGCCCAGCGCCAATGTGTTTGGCAGCGTGAGCCCGACCACCGCCGCGCATGTGCGCGAATCGTTTCCTAAACTCTTGGTGCTCGATGGTGGTGCTTGTGATGTGGGGATTGAATCGACCATCGTTGACTGCAGCCGGGACGTGCCGGTGCTGTTGCGCCCGGGCATGCTGAGCGTGTCGCAGTTGTCAGCGGCAAGCGGCGAGAGCGTCTTGAGCGCGTTTGAAACCAGCTCGATACAAACAACTGCAGCGCCTGGCACCTTGGCCTCGCACTATGCGCCACGAGCGAGGGTGCGCTTGATGACGATCGAGCAGATGCGAGCGCATTTGCGTGACGCCAAGCTGCCCCTCGCCACATGGACGCGCACATCGCTCCTGAGTGTTGAGCAAGCTGCCTTACCTGAAGATGTGAAGCACTTCACCATGCCCTCGGATGCCGCGCAATGCGCCCATGATTTGTTCGCGCAATTGCGCAGCATGGATGCGCTGGGTGTCCACGAGATATGGATCGAAACACCCCCCGATGGTGAAGCCTGGGCAGGCGTGAGAGACCGCCTACAGCGCGCTGCGGCTTGACGACAAGGCCAATTTAATTGGGATCTGACCCCGATTGTTTTTCGTGGGCCAAAAGGTAAATGGTGAGCACAATGCACAGCGACCCCACTACGTCCAGCCAGCCAAAGGCAACGTTCAACCACCACACCGACACCAAAGCGGCAGACAAGGGCTCGGCGCAGGCGAGCAAACTGGTGCGCTGTGGCCCAATGGTTTTGACGGCCAGCAAATAGCAGTAAAACGGCACCAAGGTGCCCAACACCACGATGAACAGCACAGCCCCATACGTGCCGCTGTCCCACGTGCCAGACATGTGCCAAGGCTGGCTCCAGCCGACAAAGGCCAAACCGCCAATCAGCATGCCCCAACCCACCACCACCGCCGAATCGTGGCGCTTGAGCAAAGCCACAGGTTGAACGGTATAAAACGCCAAGGCCAGTGCCGAGGACAAACCCCACAGCAAGGCCTCGAGACTGATTTGCAACACACCCAGTTCGCCGTGCGTAACCAGCAACACGGTGCCCAGCATGGCCAGCACGATCGCCACGACTTCACGGCGTGACGGTCTGCGCCTGTGGACCGCGGCCAGATAGACCGCAATCACGGTCGGTCCCAGGTATTGCAGCACGGTGCCAACAGCGGCATTGGAATGCTCGATGACAGCAAAGTAGGTGTATTGCACGCCCAACATGCCCAGCACGCCAAACGCCAGCAGTTGTCGTGCGCTGTCGGCTGGTCGCCATACCGCCATCACTTGCGATGGGCGCTGCCACCCTGCCCACAGCAAAAGCAGCACCCCCGCGATGAGCAGGCGCACCGTGACCAACCAATCAATGTGTATGCCCTTTTGCTCGAACACATATTGCGCGCAAGCACCCGAAATACCCCAGAGACTGGCGGCGAAA
This sequence comes from Betaproteobacteria bacterium, assembly GCA_009927495.1. Classification (GTDB taxonomy): domain Bacteria; phylum Pseudomonadota; class Gammaproteobacteria; order Burkholderiales; family Burkholderiaceae_C; genus Limnohabitans. The sequence goes on along the minus strand of RFMX01000198.1, from coordinate 4,966 downwards.
ACAGCCAGCAGATTGCCTCGGCCCTGCGGGCCTCGCCATGACAGCAAAGTCACTTACCCGCCGTCCAATCGATCAATGCATCCATCACCGGCCGCGCTTGGTGGGCATTGCCATGGTTGACCATGGCCACCAGCACATAACCGCTGACCTTGCGGGCCGTCCACATAACCGGCCACGCCCATCACGTCGCGCAAACTGCCGGTCTTCAAATGCGCCGACGCGGTGCTTTTGCTGCGCTTCATCGTGCCGTCTACGCCGGTCAGAGGCAAGGAGGACATCATTTCCGGCATAAAGGGCTGCCACCACACCCATTGCAACAAGGCCGCCAACGCTTGCGGCGAAATCCGCGCTTCTCGGCTCAGGCCTGAACCCTTGTCCATGGTGGGGGGCTCTTGACCAAAGCGCTCACGCCACCATGCATCGACCACGGCTTTGCTGTTGACCGCATTGCCAAGGCCCCGCTGCTGCAAACCCAGCGTTAAAAACAATTGATCAGCCATGACGTTGTTGCTGAACTTGTTGATGTCTCTCACCACCTCGGCCAAGCTGGGCGACTCATGCGACCACAAGGGCTTGAGGTGGGCAGGCATGGCGCCCTCACGCACCGTACCGCTGAGTTGTCCACCCAGTTGCAACCACATGCCGTGGATGGCGCGGGCCGCGAACTGCGGCGGATCGGCATAGGCCACCGGCCAGACTTTGTCTGCACAGGCCATCGGGTAGGCCCCCGCAAAACCCATACGCAACGGGTTTTGAAAATCGGCTTTGAGGCTGCCTCTGTAATCGCTGCAATCGGCATTGGACAGCGGCACGCTGGCTTGTACCTGCACCCCTGCCAGCGGCGGCTCGACATGCACCGCGCCACTTTGTTGGCTGCATCGGGCACAAAGTGCAGCAAAAACGATTTGTAGCCCAACAGCAGCGCATCTGGCGAGGCGTTGTAGGGGCGCAGGGGCTCGCCATCAAAGCCACCCGGGTCTTGCGGCGGAACCTCAAAAGCGCTGCGGTCCAAAACCATGTCGCCTTGGATTTTTTGAATGCCCATGCCTTGCAAGCGCCGCAGGATCAGCCACACCTGTTCCACCCCGATTTTCGGGTCGCCTTGGCCGCGAATATGTACATTGCCTTGCAACACGCCCTCGCGGACCACGCCATCCAGCGCCAAAGGTGTTCGCCAGGTGTAGGCAGGGCCCAAGAGGTCCAGCGCTGCGCTGGTGGTCACCAGCTTCATCAAAGACGCGGGGTTGCGTTGCACATCGGCTTGGTGCAAAAGTCGCGCAGGCTTAGGGCTGCCTGCCCCCAAAGGGATGACCACCACACTTAATGCATCGCGGGGGATGGCGGCTTGGCGCAGGGCTTGTTCAACCTTGGTCGGCAAGGCGTCTTCTGCAAAAGCAGTTGCCAATTCAGCCCCTTGGCTGAACAAGAACAAGACGGACAGGAGTGAACGCATACCCAGATTATGAAACCCTGCCTACGCCTGCACGGATAATGCCCAGATGCCTTTTCTCTTACACCGCCTGCGCCAGCTGTCTCCTGGCACTTTGGGCGCACTTGCAGCGGTCATCACCGTGGTCATTTGGACCGCTTTCATCGTCATTGCCCGCGCCTCAGCCAAAGGTAATTTGCTGCCTTTGGATATCGCCTGCATGCGTATCGTGGGGGCCAGCGTGGTGATGTTGCCCTGGGGCTATTTCTGGGTGCGGCGTCTGCGCGTTGGCCAGCCGGACGCGGGATCGTTGTTCGGTTTTTCCCCGTTGCCTTGGCGCATCACGGTGCTGTGCGGCGTGTTTGGCGGCTTGCTTTACGCGGTGCTGGCCTACAGCGGTTTCTTTTTCGCGCCTGCAGCGCATGGCTCGGTGCTGATGCCTGGCACCTTGGCTTTGTGGGCCAGTTTGTTGGCGATTCCCTTGTTGGGTGAACGCCTGCACCGCAACCGCTTGCTCGGCTTGGCCTGCATCACAGGTGGCGGGCTGCTGGTTGGGGGCAACAGCTTGCTGCATGCGCTAGATGGCGGCGAAGTCTGGAAGGGCGACTTGCTGTTCATCACAGCAGCGTTTTGCTGGTCCACCTACAGCGTGCTGAGCCGCCGCTATGGCTTGCAGGCCATTCCGGCCATCATCGCCATCACCTGTTTTGCTTTTTTCAGTTTTGTGCCAGCTTACGCGCTGCTGTATTTTGGCGGGTTGCTTCAAACCCACTTATTTACTGCCCCACTCAGCGAAGTGTTGTTTCAAGCGGTGTTTCAAGGCGGCGGTTCGGTGGTGATTTCGGGCATCACCTTCACCCAAATGATTCGCTATTACGGGCCAGTTCGCTCCACCATGATCACGTCTTTGGTGCCTGGCCTCTCCGCCTTGGGCGCGGTGTGGTGGCTGGGTGAGCCACTGGACTGGCACCTGATGCTGGGTTTGCTGCTGGTGACCTGTGGCATTTTGTTTGGCGTTCAAAAAGCCAACAAAGGCTGATGAAATGAAGCTGCTTGCCATCGATTGCAGCACCGAACGCATGTCTGTGGCGCTGGCGCAGGGCGACCGGCGCTGGACGCATGAGGGTGCGGGCGGTGCACAAGCCTCCGCGACCTTGATTCCCGCCATCATGGGCCTGCTGGATGAAGCGCAACTGCCCCTGAAAGAACTGGATGCGATTGCTTTTGGCCAAGGTCCAGGCGCTTTCACCGGCCTGCGAACCGCGTGTGCGGTGGCGCAAGGCTTGGCTTTGGGTGCCAAGCTGCGCTTATTACCCATCGATAGCTTGCTGATGCTCGCCCATGCCGCGCTCAGCACCCACCCCCAATCTTCGCGGATACTGAGTGTGCTCGACGCCCGCATGGGTCAGGTGTATGCGGCGGCTTATGAGCATGGGCCTGAAGGCTGGCGCTGCCTGCAAGTCCCGTTTTTAAGCCAACCCGAGGCCTTGGTTTTGCCTCCAGGATGGCAGGAGCAGGGGTTTGTGCTGGCCAGCAACGCACACGCGACTTACCCCGACGCCTTTGCGTCTACCTTAAGCCAAGGCGGCGTGGTCATAGAAGCGTGGCCGCAAGCCGTGGTTATGCTGGACTTGGCCGCATTGGCCTACGCTCGGGGCGACAGCGTGAGCCCTGCCGAAGCTTTGCCGCTGTATGTTCGCGACAAGGTGGCGCTCACCAGCGCTGAGCGCTTGGCTGCCAACCTTTCGCGCAGCACCTAAACTGTGCCTCCACCATGCGCTTGAAAATGCCTTTTTCCACCCCGCCCGACTTTGCCAGCGCAAGCACTGTGCAAATGACGCCTCAACACCTGCCACAGGTGTTGAATGTGGAACAAAGCGCGTACTCCCACCCATGGACACAAGGCAATTTCGTGGACTCTATTGCCTCGGGCTACCACATGCCGATGTGGTTTCAAGGGGAACATTTGCTGGGCTATTTGGTGGCCATGCGGGGTGCCGATGAGTTGCATTTGCTCAATATCACCGTGGCCCCAGGGTTTCAGCGCCGAGGCTGGGGCGGCCATATGTTGCGCACGCTGATCGACTGGTCACGCGAGCGAGGTGTTCATGCCATCTGGCTTGAGGTGCGGGCCAGTAACCGTGCCGGCATGGCTTTGTACCAAGCCCATGGTTTTGAGCTGCAAGGCGAGCGAAAAAACTACTATCCCGTGTCTTCCAACCAACGCGAAGACGCGGTGGTCATGGGCCTGCAGTGGTGAAGGCTTTGGCATGACCCTGTCTTTGGATACCCGACAACGCGCCATGCTGTCTGCCATGGGGGTTCGGGTGTGGCAACCCGTCTCTGCGGTTGAGCCGCTGGTGCAGCCTGATCCAATGCTGCGCGCAGAAACTCCAGCCCCACCTGTTGTGCGATCCGTGGTTCGGGTTGCCCAAGCCACGGCCTCGCCTACCGTGACCTCCTCGCCCAGCGCACCCGCGCCAGCCGCGGTCGTACTGAAAGCTTTGCCTGAAGGTTTGGCTGAGATGGACTGGGCAGCGCTGCAAAACGCTGCCAACCTGTGCCAAGCCTGTAGCCTGTGCGAAACACGCCAGCACAGCGTGTTTAGCAATGCCAGTCCATTAAAGCCACCGCCCCGTACCGATTGGCTCATCATCACCGACCCGCCAAGCGTTGAAGAAGAGCGCAAGGGCGATGTGTTTGTCAACACCGAGGGCGAGTTGTTCGACGCCATGCTGCTGGCTTTGGGCATGGCTCGCCAAGCGGCGCCAGACCAATTGACCGCAACCGTGGTGCCGGTGCTCAAATGCCGTGTCCCTGCGCAACGCAACCCCCATGCCGAGGAATTGCAGCAATGCCGCGCTTACCTTGAGCGCCAAGTGGCGCTGCTGCAACCGCAAGTCATTGTGGCCATGGGTCGTTGGGCAGTGCAAAGCGTGTTGACCGCCACCTCGGCAGATCTGGCCTCGCAGCCCTTGGGCAAACTGCGCGGCCAAGTGCATCGCTTTGCCAACACACCGGTGGTGGTCACTTACCACCCCCAGTCCTTGTTGCGCACACCGCTGGACAAAGCCAAAGCCTGGGCCGATTTATGCCTGGCGCACAGCCTCACGCGTCGGCCGTAAGAGCCTAGGCATGGGGCAATGCGACTGGCTGCGCCCTTTCTACAATGGGCCATGACTTTTTCAGAGCAACTCGCCCAAGCCACGCACACAAACCAATCCTTGCTGTGTGTGGGACTCGACCCCGAACCGCGCAAATTCCCCGCCCACTTGGGGCAGGATGCCACGCATATTTTTGATTTTTGCGCCTCTATCGTGGACGCTACCCACGACGTGGTCTGCGCCTTCAAGCCGCAAATCGCTTACTTTGCGGCGCACCGTGCCGAAGCCCATCTCGAACGTTTGATCGCGCACATCAGAAACGTGGCCCCGTCCGTGCCCATCATCTTGGATGCCAAGCGTGGCGACATTGGCAGCACCGCCGAACAATACGCCATTGAGGCGTTTGAGCGCTATGGCGCAGACGCGGTGACTC
>RFMX01000135.1 GCA_009927495.1 Betaproteobacteria bacterium | reverse complement strand
GGTGATTTCACTCACCGCGGACAAATACCAAGAGGCGTGGGCGAGGTTGAGGGGTTAATTCAAAGCCATGCTCAAGCGGCGGCGGTACTTGGAGATCAACTCCGCCTGCGGGTCTTCTTGGGCAGCAGCTTTGCCGGTGAGTTCAATGCCACCGGCCGATTTGCCTGGCACGGCGGCTTCGCCCTTGGCCTTTGGAGGCGTTAACAACTCCAAGATAGCGACAATGTTTTTGCGTGCGGCTTCTTCACCCCAGGCTTTGTCGCGCATCACAATTTCCAATAACTCGTCCATGGCAGATGTCCATTCGGCGGCGGCCATGAGCAGACGCGCTTTGGCCAAACGGGTGTCGAAATCGCGTTTGTTTTGGGCGATCAAGTCGTCGAATTGCGGCAGGGTCCAGTGGGCACGTTCATCGGTATTGGCAAAATGCAGCGCCTCGCCCCAGTGCTTTAAAGCATCAAAACGCAGTTGCAAGGGAATTTGCGCCAAAGCGGGTGCCAAGGCGGCTTGGGCTTGCTCTAACTCGCCCATGGCCATGAGCAGCTTCACATAGTCAAACCGTGCATCGTCATTGGCTGGATTGATGGCCAAGGCTTCTTGCAACTTTGCCAAGGCTGAACTGGTATCGCCTTGCGCCAGCAAAGCCTCGGCTTCGCTCAAATCTTCCTCGGCGATCAACTCGCCTTCGCTTGGCAAGTGTTTGTCTAAAAACTCACGTACCTTGCCTTCGGGCAAAGCACCCATGAAACCATCGGCAGGCTTGCCACCCATCATCAACACACAGGTGGGAATGCTGCGAATACCAAAGGCTTGGGAGAGTGGTTGCTCGTCATCGGAGTTGATCTTGACCAACTTGAAACGGCCACCGTAATCGACCTCCAACTTTTCCAGCACGGGGCCGAGTGATTTGCATGGGCCGCACCACGGCGCCCAAAAGTCCACCAACACAGGCACTTGGGTGGAAGCCACCATCACTTCTTCTTCAAAATTTGCAACGGTCACATCAATCATGGGGCAGTTTCCAAGGGGAATAAAATCTATTTTCTCTTAACCGCCAAGCTTACTCGCAGTTCACGCTGCTACTCCTTATGAACCCTGTTCTCATCGGTGTGGTCATGGGCTCCAGCTCCGACTGGGACACCATGCAACACGCCACCCTTATCTTGCAAGACTTTGG
>RFMX01000315.1 GCA_009927495.1 Betaproteobacteria bacterium | reverse complement strand
CGGGCGCCCCTCGTACAACTGCGCTTGTATGGGGACCACAAAGCGGTGCGAGTGGGTCAGCATCTGGACCAGCCCAGGCGTGCGGTTGTAGCGGATGGCGTTTTCGCAACCCTGAAAAGCCAATTGCAATTGGCACAGCGTTTCGACCTCGATCTGGCTGGACAAATGCCCTACAAAAAAGTTCTCGGTCTGCGCCAGCAGATCGGGCAACAGGGTGCTGGGGGACTGGGTGGCGTACACAATGCCAATGTGGAACTTCGCGCCTTCCTTGGCAAACCGGGCATAGACCGAGTTCATGGCCGTCTCTTGTTGCGAAAAAAGGGTGTGGGCCTCTTCAAAGTAAATCTGTACGTAGTGTCCGCTGAGCGCATTGCGGCGAAATTTGGTCTCTTGTTCCGCAAAAATCGCCACACACAGTTTGTGGGCGAAGTAACGTACCACCGCCTCGGCGGCGTTGCTCAGGTCGACGATGACGGTGCGGCCTTGGTTCAGGGCTTGCACCACGTCGGTGGTGAAATCCTCGGCCTGGGCGCTGTGGTAGGGCAGACAGCCGCGCATTTGCTCGGGCCCGCGGCCGCTGTCATCGCACACCATGCGCATCAAAATATCTTCCTCGGCATCGAAGAGCGGTCGACCATTGGGCATCAACTGCGGGTCATTGGCGTAGGTCATGCGAAATTTCGCCATGGTTTGCATCTCTTCCAGCAGACTGGCCATGGAGGACGGCAACGCTGGTGCTGGCCGGTTGTGTATTGCCAAAAAGGCGGTTTGACGCAGACCCGGTGCAAAGCCCGGGTTGAAGAGGCTGCGCATGCCGTGATCGATCAACCAAGCCTTGATGCGGTCTGCATCAAACACATAGCCCGCAGCGGACAGCGTGGTCCAAAACAGCATGATTTTGCGCAGTGCACGCGGCACGCTGGGCTCGCTGCTGTGTGCCGTGTTTTTGCTGGGCAGGGGCAGTCGGCAGGTCAGCAAGCTGCGCAGCGGGTCGTGCGCTGTGGCTGTGGCCGGTAACAGCTCACGCATCACATCGAGTGCCACCTCTGGTGTTTGGTAAAAATTAAAACGCAGCAAACGTCCGCCGCTTTGACCCTGTTTTTCATTCAGGTGGTAGGCCATGCAGCGATCGCGGTTGTGCGAAGCCAGGGTGATCTGGCCTGTGGCTGGCTCGGTGTTGGCGTATTCACCGCTGACGTCAAACAACAGCTGACCCACATGTCTGCTGTGCGCGGTGTGATCGAGCATGCCTTGCACAATGAGCTTGACGATATTGGATTTGCCATAGCGGGTTTTGCCCAGCATGGCGGTGCGCTTGCAAACCATGTCGTCCATGGCCATCCAAGCCGGCAGCGCTTGCTGGGCCCAACGGGTTTGCTCGTTGGGCCGCAAGCAACCCAAGGCCAGCAGGCCTTGGGTTGGCAGTGTGGCGTTGATCAACTGTTGCAGCAGCGCCGGCGTGGGCATGTACAAGGGGTGTGCCTGCGCGGCCCGGTCCAGACGGATTTGCCCGCTGAAGTGCCAGCTTTTGTTGTTCTGTGCACCGGGCTCAAACGAGCCCAAGATATCGCAGCGCAGCAGGCTGTCCAGCAAACCTGGGTTGTCATTGGGTACAGGCCCCTGCGCCGGCGCTTCCCAGTCTGCCACCCGCAACAACACCCAAGGTGCTTGAAGGGCTTGCTGCGCAGTGGCCGTTACGCACATCAGCAAAAACTCCCCCTGCGACAAGGGGTGGGCCAGCAGCGCTGCGGCTTGGATGCGAAACCATGCTTGGCGATACTGCAAGCGGCTAGCGCTGCCCAGACAGGGCAGGTGCTTGAGCTCCAAGCGATTGAGATCAAGCCGGGTTGCGGGGGTCATTGCCCTGCTGCTTATTTCTTTTGTGGTGAAGAACTCAGCACCACCCGACAGACCCGGCCACCCAAGGCGGGGCGCAGCGCAAAGGCCTTGTTGGTGATGGGCTGCTGCGTGGTCGATACCGTGCCAATCATGGGCACCGACACCGTGTGGCTGGCCAGCGGACTGACAAAGGTATAGGGCTCCGCGTTGAGCATCATGCCTTTTTGGATGACCTCGACCTTGGTTTCCACCGAGTGGCTGTCGCAGTAGGCCGCGTTGCTGATCACCATGCTTTTGTTTTGATTGCTGTAGCTGGGCTTGCACAAGGGGTTGTTACTGGTACTCCACGCACGCACGGTGCGGGTGGCACGAAACACCAGGTTGTCGGGTGGCGCGGTTTTGCCACCGATGGGCTTGCATTTGGTGCAGACCAGTTGGTAGTCATCGATCAGGGTCTGATTGCCGCTGGGGGAAGTCGACAGCCATAAAAATGGGCGGGTGGTACCTGCGTTGGCGGGATTGAGCGCGAGTGGGGCGACGGTGATCACGTCGGATGGGACAAGATTGCATTGCCGCATGGTGGTCACACTGCTGAAGGTGGAGAGCACTTGAACCGAACTTGCCACGAGCATGTCGAGCGCTGTGATGAAGTCGGGCGGTGCTGTTGGGTAGCTGGTTTCTTGGACATTGCAGCCTTGCACGAAGGGTGCAACCAAGTTCACGCCGTTGGGATTTGCAAAAAATGAAACCCTCTTGGGTTCCCAGGTGGGCCTTTTGAAATCAACTTCGAACAAACCTAAGTTGTTGGCCGTGAAGGCATAGAGTGCGGTCAGGTTGTTGGGGTCGGGGCTGCTGGTGATGGGATTGACCAGCGCTGCGGTCTGCACAAAGCGCACCTCGGTGCTGACTTGCATGTTGTCGCAGTTGGTCATTTTCGAGACATCGATCTGACCACCACCGACGGGTCCAGTGCTGAAGTTGATCTGGGCGCTGCAGGACTGCCCCAAAAAATTCCATGCATTCAAGCGCCGGGTGATGACCGCCTGGATGTTCTCTGTTGCACGGGCTGGCAAGTGGTACAGGTAAAACTGTAGGTGTCTTGCCAGGTGTTGCCATCGATCTTGACGCTGTTGATCAGCTTCCAGGGGTCGGTTTCGCTGTAGTTTGGGTAAAGTGCTCCGCTGATGATCTGGCTGCCCCAGCCATGTCGGGGCAAGTAGGACACGGTATCCCCGTCGTAAAACGTGCAATTGGTGAAGGTTTGCACTGTAGAGATCGTGCCTAAGGTTTGCGGAAATTTGCTCTTGGAGGAAAAGGTGGTGAAGCGGTTGGACGGTGGTGGATTGCGAGCTTGTGGCGCATCCGGGGTCGGAACTTTTGATGACCAAAGGAGCTTGTCCGCTGCCGTTGGCCGGAAAAGGGTTGTAGGGGTTAAAGCGACTTGAGCTCTCGCCGGTGGCGATGCGGTATTCAGCGCCGGACTGCGGCTTGAGTTGCAAGAGGGTGCCGTCGTAAACGCCTGTGATGTAAAAAGGCACCGAGATGGTGTCGCCAGCAGGACAAACAAAGGTTTCGTAGCCGACGGCAGTGGCGCTGATGCGCCCACCCCATCGGTAGTCGTAGGCCGAGGTGTTGGAATAAATGGTGCCGCAGTACGTCTGTATGCCCTGGGTGTAGGAGGGATCGGGCCAGTAATTGCTGTAGCCACTGCTTTTGGCGAGGTAATTGGCTTGTCCCCAAACCAAGGTCAGCCCCCCGCCGATGTCGCGTGAATAGCCCCAACGCTCGAAGGTCAGGATGCACGAGTCGCCTGGTGAGGCCCACTTGGTCCAAATGGTGATTGGCATGGCACCGTCGATATATACATAGCTGCCCTTTTTCAGCAGTACCTTGCCATTGATTTTTTCTTTGTAGAGCACAAAGTCAGCGTAGTGCGGGCAGTCGGTGGCCTGGCTCAGGCCGGGGGCAATCAGGCTCAGGCACACGACACAGGCTCGGATCAAACCCCAGAGGTTGCAAGTGATCATGGCGGCTTTCCTCACTGCAGGCTGCATCGCATCTCAGCAGCGTTTTGCACCGCCAAAATACCGCTCAGCCCCACACCATTGGCGCTGTTGTTGGGGTTGCTGCTGTCGTAAAAAACAACAGGGTTGTCCAAAGAGGTTTGCTTGCCCACCGCATACAGCTTGCCCTTGCCTTCGCTGTCGAGCACGGTTTCCAAGGACATGAAGCCGCTGCTGCCCACGGCATTGAGGGCGGTACTCAGCATGTCGTTGCGCGAGAGTTTGAAAAAGCCTGAGGCGTTGGCGGTCGCAAAAGGCTGGGCGTTAAAGGTCAGGCTTTTGAGTTGCATGCTGACGTTGCAAGGGCCTTGCGCGGAGCTGGTGAGCATGCTGCCGTTGCACCACAACTGGATGCGGTTGGCAAAACCCGCGGGCGCGGTGTTGCTGCCGCTCAGGCAGTCCGTGGTGCAACTGCTCTTGGGCGCGTTGACGGTGCTGAGGGTGGGCCATAAAAAACTGTCGTTGAAACCGCTGTCGAGCACGGCGAGCTTTTTCAAATCGGCAACGCTGGGTTGCAAAGCATTGGCGGGGCTTTTCACCCCGCTGGCGTTGCCCGAGGTGAATTGGCAATTGATGCCGCTGCCAATGGCCGACGGCACGCCGCCAGCGGTCAAACGCACTTGCGAGCACTCAGGGGGGATGGCGGTCAAATCGTTGTAGTAGGTTTGCATGTATTTGCCCACGGCATCGTTGACCGTGAGGAAATAGCCGGCTTGCACCTTGGCATTGCTGAGTTGGTTGTCTTGGGACTGGTTGTACAAATAGCCCATGGTCACCATGGCCGACAAGGCCATCACCACAGAAATTTCCAGCAGGCTGTAACCAAGCTGTGAGGGTTGAACGCTGGGTTGGGTTGGGGGGGCTGCAGGTGTCATTTGATGATTCCTTGGGTGGGGTTGCGAATGCCCGACTGCAAAGACATGGTGGTCGAGAAAAAGGCCAGCATCATGGCGGCGAGCAACACACCACACACCACCATCAAGCTGTTGTTGAGTTGTTTGGCGCGTTTTTCGATGCGCATGATCATGCGGTCGATAGAGCCCACTCCGATGTGGATGAAGGCTTCGATGGGGTTGCTGCGCTCGGAGGCATCTTGGATGCGGTCTTCCAACTCTTGGTCAAACAAACCGGTGTTGAAGGCTTGGCCAAACGTGCCGTTGCTGGGCTTGGAGAGGTTGATCAAGATGTGCCGGATGTGCCACTTGCCCCAAGGTGAGCTGTGCTTGTAGGTGCGCTCTAGCGACGAGCGCAACGAGATGCCCGAGCGCATCAGCGACGCCAATGAAATCATCAGCATTGAGCTGGCGTAGTCCCGGTACAGGTTGAACGGCAAAAACTTGTCGAATTGCTTGCGCACCCGCCCCGTCCAACGCGAAAAGCTGTAAAACAAAGCCACAAAAAATGCCACCACCCCCAAGCCCAGCCCTACACCGTGGTGGGTGATGAATTGCGACACCGCGTACAAGGCCTGACCCATGGGCGGCCATTGGCTGGCGGGTGAGAGCTGCGTCAAGATGGGCACGGCATTGACCGAAAAACCGGTCAACAAAGCGGCAAACATCAGCAACAAGACGATGGGGTAGGTGACCGCTTTGCGCATGGTGGCCACCATGGCATCGGTTTTATGAACCGTCTGCGACAAAAATAACAAGCCATCGGCCATGGTGGCGTCCCCCGCGGCTTGGGTGGCATCGATCATGGTCAATTCGGTGGTGGAGGCGATGCCACGCAAGGCCTCGGACAAGGAACCGCTCTCCAAGCCCTTGAGCATCTGCCAATACAGGGGTGCGGTCAACGGTTGGCGTTGTTGGGCGCGCGACTCCAGCTTGCGCAGGGTGGTGAACAAGGGCACGCGGTCTTTCAATGTCGCTGCCAAGTCGTAGTAAAAGTCCGCGCGTCGCTCATGCAATTCGCGACGCGCAAACCAGACGGGAATAGCGGTGAGCACCTGTTTCATGCGGCCCCCACCAAAGGTTGGAGTTGGCGGGTGCGGGCAATCACAGCGGGTGAACCAAAGGTGCGCTCAAAGTGGTAGGGGTCGATGCGGCCTTGCGCCATGTCGTACAAAGCGTGGCCCCAGGCTTCTTTGCCGAGCATGTCTTCGGCATCAAAGCCGCTGCTGCGCAAACCCAGCCAATGGCTGCGGGCCTGCAAGTCCTGGCCTTGGTGTAACAGGCTGAGAATGGTGTTGTCCAGTGCCAAAACCTCGGCACACACTTTCACCCCTTTGACCCCTGCGTGGCCACCTTGTGCCACCTCCAAACCGGGCACTTGGCAGTGTGCACAACCCTGATCGCTGGCACAGCGCAATGTGGACACATCGAGTCCAAAGTATTTTTCATATTCCACCAAGGTTGACACCGGCAGTGCCGAGAGGGCCGGCACTTTGCAATGCGCACAGTTGATGGGCATGAGCACTTGGTAGACCAAGGTGGATAAAAATTCCGCGTTGCACACGTCTTCACGCAGCAAGCCTATGTGTTGAGAGGTCAGGCGTGCCACGATGCCTAAAGCGGAAGTGGCGTGTACCGTGGTGAGCAATTTGTGGCCGGTTTGAATGGCTGCATGCGCCATTTGCCCCGAGATGCGGTCACGGATTTCGCCAAACATGCCCACATCGGGATCCATGCGCAAAAAAGCCATCATGGCGGCTTCGAAAGGGTTGTGGGCGCTGCCTTTGGCTTGGCGCTGTATGGAAAAGTGCGACACCCCAGGCACCATGTATTCCACAGGGTCTTCAATTGAGATGATTTTTCGCTGGCCTTGCTCAGCCAGCAGTGACAGCAGGGCTGTGAGGGTGGTGGTTTTGCCCGAACCGGTGATGCCGGCGATGAACACACCGCCCCAAGCCGACTGGGTGGTTTCTTTCAGCTGATCGACTTGCCAAGCGGTGTAGCCCAGTTTGTCGATGTGGGGCAAATCGGCATGGCTGGCCTTGCCCGTGCGCAAGATGCGAATGGTCACATCAAAGCCCCCCACGCTGGGGTGGCTTTGGTAGCGCAGTTGCAGTTTTTGCCCGTGCACGTCCATGGGAATCATGGCCGATTGCGGCAGGCCAGCGTTGAAAGCCACCTCGGAGCTGGAGCCCTCTTGCGACAACACGGTATAGCCGGCGGACAAGCCGCTGATGACCATGCGCGAGGGCAGGTGCTTGACCAAGCGCATCAAGCCATCCAAGCGCACCCGCAACACCGCGATGTCGCCGCGCACCTCGAAGTGGATATCGCTGCTGCCCAGTTGCATGCAATGCGCCACGATGCCATTGAGCCAGCCCAGTGGCGCCGAGTCTTGGATGATCTTGGCCATGGTCTCGCGCTCATGCGCCATGGTTTTTTGCAGTTGCAAGGCGTCTTTTTCGTAGACGTGTTGCTGCAACAGGGTTTGCATGATGTCCAGCGAACAGGTGTAGGCCCCGGCAAACCCCAGCTTTAAACGCTTGCCTTGTTCGATCACATTGAACCAGCCCGTGCTGCGGTATTCGCTGGCCAAGCACAGCACGATGAAGCGCTGGTTCTGTGTGGACAAAGCCATCAGTTTGTCGCGCTGACCCGTTGGGATGTGCAACACCGGCTTGTCGCCGTGGGAAAGCACTTGGGTGAAGGCGGGCAGGTGGATGTAGTCCTCGATGTGGTTGCGCTTGACCGACTGCGGCTCACTGCCGAGTTGCCCGTGCGGGTTCGGTTCAGACGTGGCTGTGTTCATCGCGGCGCAGGTTGTGCAGAGGTATTGGCGGGGCCGGCTGCGCTTGGCGGGCCAGGGATGCGGGCGGCATCCAGCACTTGGTTGGGAAGAATGTCACTGAGGTCTTGCACCAAAGCCAAATCTGAACCGTATGCGCGCGATCGGTTAGGCGGGTTTGCTTGCATCGTGGTGGGCAGGGCCGCGTCGAATTTCTCCAATGAAGTGCCCAGTGTGGGAGCAGCCAAAAATAGACTCTTTTTGGCATGCTTTCCATCGCTGACCTCTGGAACCAAATACAAACCGTTGGCACCGTAACGCTCTATCACCCAAGGCCCAATCGCTCGGTCACCCTCGTTCAGACGCAGTAAGTGGACTTTTTCGTCATAAATCACTTCTGCCACCAAGTGGTGGTTGATGCCGGAAAGCGACCACAGCATCGGTGGTTTGTCCTTTGGGGACAGAGGAAAAACATCGCCTTCGGTGGGCGCAGATTTTTTCGCGGGCGTTACCGCCACTTTGGCTGCGGGGTTAAGCGCTTGCGCTTGCTGGCGCTTGGCTTGTTCGATCATGTCGCCCAAGGTTTTGGGGTTGGAGCTTTGTGCGGATGCATGGCCAAAGGTGCAGACCAGCAAGCACAGCCCCAGCAAGCTTTCAAGGCGCGTCCGCACGAACATAGTAGTTCCCCGAGAGTTGGAAGCTGTTGCCCAGCGTGGTTTTAAGCAGGTTGACCGTGGCAAACGGTGGTACCACCGTATCCATCGCCAAGCCCCATGGAATGTCTGCAAACCAGCTGCCTTTGAGCAATGGCTGTTGAATCACCAGCCCCTGTGCCGGCGGCGACCAGATCTGGGCTTTTTCCAGCGTCACGCCGTGCACACCCAGCAAGCTCAGGTCTTGCAACCATGAAGACATCTGGCGAAAACCTGGGGATTGCATCGGCAGGTCGGTGATTTGGCTGATACTTTTACCCACTGCTTTGACTTGCACCGGGTGCAGGGTTTGCAGGCTTTGGTGGAGCGCATCGGTGTTGGTGGCCATATGCTGGGTTTGGTGGGTCAATGGCGGTGGCTGTGCATAAAAGTCGTCTACGCTGCCGTACTGCCGACGCCAATCGGCTCGGCAGGTTTCGCTTTGGCATTCGATTTGCGTCATCACCCAACCTCGGTGGGTCAACGGCAAAACTTGGATCACTTTTACCCATGCCTGGTACAAACCCAGTCCTTGGCTGCCCAGGCTTTGCACCATTTGACGCGCACTGGCTTGGTAAGCGGGGTTAGGGTCTGTAGCTTGGGGTGGCGCCGGTGGGGGCAGGTTGCGCAACATGTCTTCGCGCTCCTGCATTTGCCAGTGATACAGCCCCCCCAAGGCGGCCAAGCCCAAGCCCATCAAACCCATGGTGATCAGCAGGGCTTTCAAACTGGGCAAAGGTTTGAGTTTGGTCTCGGCCCGTGGTTGGTCAAACACAGTTTGGGCGCTGAGGGGCTCTTCATCGGTCAACAGCCCCAAGTCACCCACGCGGCGCATTGCTGTGCCTTGGTGCAAGGCTTCAAACTCTTCGATCAGGCCTTGTGCTTCTGACAGGGAACCGATGAAATCAAAGCCGGGCACAGGACGGCGCTCGTTCAAGGCCATCACGGCCACCCGCTGTTGCGGCATGCCAAAAGCAAATATCTCCAGCCCACCATGGCTCCATTGGTCAGCCACATGCAATGCAGCTGAGTACATGGGTTGTTTGGATTCAGGAATGCTGCTGCAAATGCCTACAAAGTCTTTGAGGCCACTGCTGGCATACCACTGCAAACCTTCGCGGCGCAACTTGCCCAAGGTCTTGCGCACCAGTTTCTGCGACGGTTCCAGCAAACGCCACTCCATGCCCAGCACAAAGCGGTATTGGTCAAACCGAATCCACAAGGCGTTTTGGTTCATGGCGTTCACTGGTCGAGCAAGCGGGGGGTGATGAGCACCACGGTGGTGGTGCGGTCTTTAGAGCCTTTGCGAGAGCCTGGCAGTTTTTGCACCAAGGGGTCGACTTGCTGGCTCTCCAGCACTTCGGCGTCAAAGCCGCTGAGCACAATGGTTTCGTTGCTCTTGGCCACCAAGCGTTGCAACACGCCAAAGTTGCCAATGCTGGGTTGTTGGATGGTTTGCAAGCTCGCCCCGGTACCGGAGTTGAACGAGGTCAGCGATTTGAGCGAACTCAAGGACAAGCCACATTCCACCAGCACGTGGTTGGAGTCCAGCAAGATGGGCAACAGCGTGAGGGAAAAACCGGTGGTGATTTCCCCAGGGGTCAGACTGGGTGCGCCGTAGGTGGTGCTTCCGGTTGTGCCCACGGTGGACAAAACCGTGGGGGTGATGGACTTGAGGTAACTTTGCGTGGTTTGGCTGCCCACAGGCACCGGCTGGCGGTTGACGGTGGTCACCACGGTGGAGTAAGAGGAGCTGACACGGCCGAATTTTTCTAACGCCTGAAACAGCAGCTGATTGGTGTTGCCGGCACTGTTTTTCAGCACCAAGCCGATGTTGGCCGCGGTTTCAGGGCTGGTCACTGCTGTGGGCCCTTTGAGTTGCAACTGACCTAAACGCATGGTCTCAGAGACATAGTTCCAATCGATGCCTGATTGAAATTCATTTTTCAGATTGACCTGCAACACCTCTACCGTCATGGCCACTTGGCGCATCAGGGTTTGGTTCAGGCTTTGCATGTATTGCTCTATGGCTTCAACATTGCGAAACGCGTCACGTACGGTCACGGTGCCCGTGTTGGGGTCTATCACCACTTTGCCGCTGACCGAGACCATGTTGGCCAGGTTTTTCTCTATCCCCGTCCAGATGTTGATGTCGCTGGCCGTGCTGGAAGAAGCGGTGCCGCCACCTGTGGACGTCAGGCTTAAAGAGGAGGACAGTTTCAAGCCACCGGGCAACGTCTTGACCGCCATGGTGCGCGACACCACCCGGTAAAACTTGATGCGACCGGATTCATAGGACCAGCGCAAATCTGCACGCAGTGCCACTTGGTTGAGCAAGCCCGCCAAACTACCGGTGTAGTTGATCTCGATGTCGTTTTGCGTTGCTGGGTCGTTGTCATTCAGCAGTTTGTTGCCACCTGCGCGTTGTATGCGTTGGAGTATGGATTTATCGGTAGGTGGCGTGAACGCGGTGGCCGTGGCCAAAGGGTTGGGCGTGGTCGTGGCAGTTGGTGCCTCTGCCACTTGGCCCATGCCTATGGGCACAAACATGGCCACTGGCATGGTCGCGTCGGCGGTCACTTGAACCGGTATGTCGGTGGCGCGCTCAATCAGCGCAGCAATGGTTTTGATATGGTGCCGCCCCGGAACACGCAAGGTCACCGATGCGATGTGGTTAGGCAGCATCTCGTTGCGGTCCAAAGGAACCGAGTGGGTGGTAAAGCGTGGTGTTTGGCTGTTCACCACTGACGGCGTGGGTCCAGGGTAGTTGCGCAACACAGCATTGGCTTGCTCGGTACGCTGACCGATCACACTGTGGTTGTCTGCGATATGGGTTTCATAGCGCGACAGTGCACACCCGCCCAGACCTATGGCAAGGGACACACCGAGGGCGCGTAACACGGGGCGAACAGGTGAACAGGGCATGGCAGTTTCAGCGGGCATATGCGTCTTGGTGGCGGATGACGCTGATGACACGGGTGGACTCGTTCATCACCGCTTGCAGGGGGTAGTCGGTGCTGGCCAAGGCATTCATGACCAGTTGAATGGCGGCGGTAAAACCACCTTCGATGCTGATTTGTGCTTGGATGGGAAAGTCACGTTCGGCTTCCCACATCAACTGCCAGTTGGCGGTTTGCGCCCAACGGCTGAGCGTGTGGTACAGGGTTCGGTCGTGCGTCATCACAGACCACACCGCAATGGGTTCTTCGGGGGGTATACGCACGTTGTCGGGTGGGGTGGCTGGGTTGGGCAGGGTCGGCTTGGCAGATTTGGCCCACTCCACGGACATTTCAAATTCTTCGGGTATGGGCTTGGCGTCATCGCCCTTGTTGTCGTTGGGTGCGGATTTGCCCAGTGGGCCGGCTTTGGCCCCACTGTCGGCGGTCATGGGGCGACCAGCCAAGGCTTGCGGCGAGATGATGTACATTCCTTGCGATGGCCACAGGGTGAGTTTTTTCAGGCTCAAGGCTTGGTTGAACATGTCCCATGCCACACTGGGTGACACCGCTTGGGTGCTTTGCAAATTCAGCGTACCTTCCACGCGGGTATCAACCAGTACTTGGCGACCCGTCATGGCCCCCAAACTGCGAGCGACGGTGGCAATGTCGGTGTTGACGAATTGCAGCCACACCATGCCGTTGTTGTCTGTGGTTAAGGCGGCTTTGTCTGCCCTTGCACTTGCGCGTTCGGGCGTCACACCCGCTGCAGCTGCAGCGGGTGCCGCCAGCGCGGTGGGTCGAAACGGCACGATGTGCGC
>RFMX01000427.1 GCA_009927495.1 Betaproteobacteria bacterium | reverse complement strand
GAAGGCAACATCGGTTTGATGAAGGCGGTCGACAAGTTCGAATACCGCCGTGGCTACAAATTCTCGACCTACGCCACTTGGTGGATTCGCCAAGCCATCACCCGCTCCATCGCCGATCAGGCCCGCACCATCCGTATTCCTGTGCACATGATCGAGACCATCAACAAGATGAACCGTATCAGCCGCCAGCACTTGCAAGAGTTTGGCTTCGAGCCCGATGCGTCTGTCTTGGCTGAAAAAATGGAAATGCCCGAGGACAAGATCCGCAAGATCATGAAGATTGCCAAAGAGCCTATCTCTATGGAAACGCCCATCGGTGACGATGACGATTCACACTTGGGCGACTTCATCGAAGACGGTGCCAACACAGCGCCACTTGAGGCCGCTATGCAAGCAGGCTTGCGTGACGTGGTGAAGGAAATCTTGGATGGCCTGACACCTCGCGAAGCCAAGGTGCTGCGTATGCGCTTTGGTATCGAGATGGACAACGACCACACCTTGGAAGAGGTGGGCAAACAGTTCGACGTCACACGTGAGCGTATTCGCCAAATTGAAGCCAAGGCCTTGCGCAAGTTGAAGCACCCCAGTCGCTCCGACAAACTGCGCAGCTTCATCGACACCCTATGACCTCAGCCAACAACCGACGTGGCGTGATCGCCATGTCGGTCGGTATGGCCAGCTTTGTTTTAAACGACTCGCTGGTTAAGTACGTTAGCGACAGTCTGCCCCCATCTCAGCTGATTTTTTTGCGAGGCCTTTTGGCTATGCTGGGCTTGGCTTTGCTGTGTGTGTACATGGGCAGTTTCAAAAGCCCACGCAACGTTATTACTGCATTGGTAGACCGCTGGGTTTGGGTTCGTTCGTCTTTGGATGGCTTGGCCAGTCTGGTGTATTTGACTGCGATGTTTCACATGCCCTTGGCCAACGCCACGGCCATCAATATGACAACCCCTTTGCTGATTGCTTTGCTGTCGGGCTTGCTATTGGGTGTTCGCGTCAGCCTTCGCCACTGGCTCATCATCGCCACCGGTTTTGTCGGTGTACTGTTGGTAGTGCAACCTCAGGCTGAGGGCTTTAACAATTGGGCCTGGGTCTGTTTGGGTGGCACCTTGTTACACGCTTTGCGTGATATCAGCATGCGTTTTGTCCCCTCCCACATTCAATCTTTGATGGTGGCATTGTGTACAGCCACAACCGCCACGCTGATGGCGGGGGTGTGGAGTTTGTGGCAAGACTGGGCCGTTGTGAGCATGGCCTCTTGGGCCTGCTTAGGTGGCGCTGCAGCGCTACTAAGCTCCGGCTATTTCCTGCTGATTCAAAGTACGCGCAGTGCCGACTTATCAGTAGTTGCGCCCTTTCGGTATGTGGGCCTCCTGACAGCGGTTGTCATGGGCTTTGTGGTCTGGGGCGATATTCCCAACACAATGGCCTGGTGCGGCATGGTCTTGCTGGTCGGTGCCGGCTTGATGATGCTGCGCAGGCAAGCCTAAACCCTCAATGCTTGCTTAACTTCACACCTCTGAAGACAGGGCGGTTTGGCAATTGAAAATTGGGGTGTTCGATGTAAGAACTAGCCAAATCACCTAGGTACTGGTTCCCTATATCGTGGGAACCAGTCTGACTGGGCACGTAAAGTCTTTCAGATAAGCGCCGAATGAACTTTTGCACAGATAAATGGAAGTGCTCCCAAAGGTATTTCATGAAACCCCCTAGAGATTAAATTTCAATCTGCCCAATATATGCTTAATTGAATTAAATACAAAGGGTAGTTCTGTGGAGGGGATTTACCCTTAAAACACTTCGGTATCGACTTCGCTGCTGGCTTGGGCGTTGTAACGTTGACCACTGACCTTGTCTTGGTTGATGGTTTGATTGAGACGCATCAACACCTCTGTGGAGAGTTGCAAGTTCAAAGCCCCCATATTGTCTTTCAAATGGTCGATGCGGGACGTCCCTGGAATGGTGACGATGTGCGGCGCTTGGTGCAGCACCCAAGCGATGGCCAACTGCGCTGGGGTACACCCCAGCTCTTGCGCGATCTGCACGTAATCGTGAAGCAGTTGAAGGTTGCGCGGGTAATGCTCGTCGTTGAAACGCGGCGAGGTGTGACGCCAATCGGTGGGTGACAGACTGCCGATGTCATGCAGGTCGCTGCACAAGAATTTGCGCGCCAAGGGACTGAAAGACACAAAAGCAACGCCCAGATCGGCACAGGCCTTCAACACCGCGATTTCAGGGTTGCGGGTCCACAAGGAATATTCGGTTTGCAAGGCAGCGATCGGGTGTTCGCGGTGGGCTTTGCGCAAGGTGTCGGCAGACACTTCAGACAAACCAATGCTGCGGATTTTGCCGGCACGCACCAAGTCAGCCAAGGCACCCACACTCTCTTCGATGGGCACACGCTTGTCCCAGCGGTGCAGATAGTACAAGTCGATCACATCGGTGTTGAGACGGCGCAAACTGTCGTCGCAGGTGGCTTTGATGGTGTCGGGTCGTCCGTCAATGACCCGCACTTTTTTGCCATCCCCGTTGACATCCACCCCCTGCATGCCGCATTTGCTGGCCAAGGTAAAACGGCTGCGGTGCTTAGATAAGACCTTGCCAATGATTTTTTCGCTTTCACCAAAACCATACAGGGCGGCGGTATCGAAAAAATCGACGCCTTCGTCCAAGGCTGTTAACAGCAGGCGTTCAGCATCTTCAAACGATGGTGGCGGTCCGTAAACCGCACAAATATTCATGCACCCGAGACCAATGGGGTTGATATGGAATGGGCCAACAGCACGCTTGTTCATGACAGTTGCAACTCCAAGTCGTGCAGCACTTGGTAGCAAGGCAGCACCTGTGCCACGCTGGCATTGGGCTCATGGCCTTCGCGGATGGCCGCAAAAAACTCGCGGTCTTGCAACTCGATGCCGTTCATGGACACCGCCACCTGGGACACATCCAATTTTTCTTCCTTGCCGTTGAACAAATCGTCGTAACGGGCGATGTAAGTAGCCGTGTCACCGATGTAGCGGAAATAGGTGCCCAAGGGTCCGTCGTTATTGAAGCTGAGGGACAGCGTGCAAATCGCGCCATTGGCGGCTTGCAACTGGATGCTCATGTCCATGGCGATGCCAAGCGTTGGATGGATGGGACCTTGGATGGCGTTGGCCTTGACCACAGGACTACCCGCTTGGTAAGCGAACAAATCAACGGTGTGCGCCGCGTGGTGCCACAGCAGGTGGTCCGTCCAGCTGCGCGGTTGACCGAGGGCGTTCATGTTGCTGCGACGGAAAAAATAGGTCTGCACATCCATCTGAAACACATTGAACTGGCCCGCTTGGATTTGCTGGTGCACATACTGGTGGCTGGGGTTGAAGCGACGGGTGTGACCGCACATCGCCACCAAACCGGTTTGCTGCTGCAGGGCCACCACCTCGGCGCCATCCTTGTAAACATCGCACAAGGGAATTTCTACCTGCACATGTTTACCGGCATTCAAACAGGCGATGGACTGCGACGCATGCATTTGCGTGGGCGTACACAAAATGACCGCGTCCACTTCCTTGATGGCCAAGCTGTCGTTCAGATCGGTGGTCACATGGGCAATGCCGTACTTGTCAGCCACCTCTTGGGTCTTGCCCAATTCGCGGCCGATCAAGGACACCACTTCCACGCCGTCGATGAGCTTGATGCCGTCCAAATGCTTGATGCCGAATGCGCCTGCGCCTGCCAGAGCTACTTTGATTGTCATGCTGATGCCTGTTGAGATTGGTGGTTGAAGAGTTTAATGAATTCGAAGATTGCTTCAGCCCTGCGGGCTTCGCAATGACAAAATCCATTTCGTCCACTCGGCTGAACGAACCCACACGCACTGATTCATCGAAAAAATAATTCTGTGCCGTGCCCACCGGGTAGCCGCTGTGGCGACCCAAGAGGTCTTCATCCGGTGCTGGACGTGTGGGTATGTACAAGCGGAATTAAGCGTTTTTCAAAATCAAATGCCCCACCGCCGTGTTGCTGGCAGGCACATGGTAGAAACGGTGGGCTACATGCGGTTGCGCTTTGCTTTCGTTCACGTCACTCATAGCCCCGCGTGCAATCAGCCACATCACCAACTCGATGCCCTCACTGCCCGCTTCGCGCACATAGTCGATGTGCGGTTTTTGGGCCAATGCAGCAGGGTCAGCGATGAGTTGGTCCAAAAACGCGTTGTCAAAATCTTTGTTGATCAGGCCTGCACGGGGTCCTTGCAGTTGGTGGCTCATGCCACCTGTTCCCCAAATTTGAACATTCAAATTTGCATCAAAGCTTTTCACTGCCTTGGCAATCGCCTTGCCCAAGTTGAAACAACGCTGGCCAGAGGGCACGGGGTACTGCACCACATTCACCGCAAAAGGAATGACCGGACAAGGCCATGCCTCGGGTTGACCGCACATCAGCGACAAAGGCACGGTGAGGCCGTGGTCCACGTCCATTTTATTGACGATGGTGAGGTCAAAGTCCTGCTGGATGACCGACTGCGCAATGTGCGAGGCCAGTTCGGGGTGACCCTGCACCATGGGCACAGGGCGTGGGCCCCAGCCTTCATCGGCAGGTGTGTACTGCGCCGCAGTGCCAATCGCGAATGTGGGGATCATGTCCAAGCTGAACGCAGTAGCGTGGTCGTTGTAGACCAAAAAAATGACGTCGGGTTGGTTGTCCTTCATCCATTGCTTGGAGAACTCGTAGCCTTTGAACAAAGGTTGCCAATAAGGCTCAGCGGTTTTGCCCATGTCGATGGTCGCGCCAATGGCAGGCACGTGCGAGGTGTAAACCGATGCAGAAATGTGTGCCATGTCTGTTATGCCTTTGCTGCTTTGCCTTGGGGTTGACGGTGCGCTTGTGCGTCACCGTCTTCACCGATGAAGCGGTTGCCCTCGACCGAACGGCCACCGCCGATCATCATGGCGCGGTATTCGTCTTCGGTCATGCCGGTCATGCTGCCCGCCATTTGTTGAAAGCTTTTGCCATCGGTAGCACCGATCTTGGCCAAGAAATAAATATTGCCGCCGGTGCGGATGCACCAGTTCAAGTCACGTGCAGGACAGCTTGTTTTTGTTCTTCGGTCATGGCCCATTCATCGAGGTAGGCGCGTTCGTTGGCTTTGAAGCGTGCACGGTTATCAGCCTTCATGAGCGACATGCAAAATTGGTTGAGCCAGTAGCCTTTGCGCGATTGCTCGGTGTCAAAAATGGTGGTGCCAGGCACATCCAGATAGGGTTTGTCTAAAGCCATGGTTCAATGCTCCTCATGCCCAATACAAACGATGGGGGTTGTCCACCAACAGCTTGCGCTGCAACTCAGCGGTCACCGCAATCTGCGGGATGAAATCCACCAACAAACCGTCGTCAGGCATATGGTCTTTCAAATTGGGGTGTGGCCAATCCGTGCCCCACAACACGCGATCAGGGAATGTCTCCACCACACGGCGTGCAAACGGCACCACGTCTTGGTAGGCCTTTTGCTCTCCATGCAAAGCCTTGGGTCCGCTGATGCTCAAACGTTCAGGGCAAGACACCTTGCTCCACACATTGTCATGCTCACGCATGAACTTCATGAACAAACTGAACTCAGGACCATCCACGGGGTGCTGCACATTGGGTCTGCCCATGTGGTCCACCACCACGGTGGTGGGCAATGCTGTGAAGAAATCCCACAACTCGGGCAAA
>RFMX01000295.1 GCA_009927495.1 Betaproteobacteria bacterium | reverse complement strand
GGGCAAACAACTCGCGAATCAAAATGCTTTGCTTGGCGATTTCAAGTTGAACTTTGTAATCGTCAGACGCCTCTAAACCTTGTTTTTCGGCTTCTTGCATGAAAATTTCACGCATGATGACTTCTTCGCGCAACTGCTGCTCCATGTCAGGGGTAACGGCGCGGCCGGAGCGCTCCAACTGAGCGGCCAGCATGTTCAAGCGAGTTTTAGCAACCGCTTTACCGTTGACGATGGCAATATTTTGCGCATGCAAAGCCATGCTGGAAAAGCTGAAAACCGCCGCAGTGATCACGGTGGGAAGAAAAGAAAATCTCATGAAAGGTCTTTCGAAGTATTAATGAGTGGGGTCAACAATTTCAATGGCCAGAGCGTGAAGACCCTGAGCAATAAATGCTTGCAATGCATCATACACAAGCCGATGTTTACCCACTCTGGTGAGGCCATTGAAGCCTGCGCAGCCGATGCGCACCCGAAAGTGGGTGCCTTGACCTGTGCCGTCTGAGCCGCTGTGCCCTGCATGGGATGCGCTTTCATCCACAATCTCCAGCGCAAACGGCTGAAGTTTTTCCTGCAAGGCAAGTTCTAATTGATCGGCGCTGATGTTCATGGGGTTTCTTCCGGTGCGGCTTCATCAGCCTTGATGAAACGGCTGAGGTAGAGGGCTTGAATCACCACAAACACCAGCATCAAACCCATGCCACCAAACAGTTTGTAGCTGACCCAAGTGTCAAGGTCAAAGTTATAAGCCACCCAAAGGTTGAGCACGCCCATCAAGATAAAAAAACCTGTCCAAGCCCACAGCAAACGCAGCCATACGGGCTCTGGCAGAGTCAACTGCGAGCCCATCAAGTTTTGCAAGAAATTGCGCTTTAACACCAGATGCCCCAGAGCCAAAGCGCCACCCATCAGCCAGTACAGCACCGTGGGTTTCCATTTGATGAAGGTGTCATCATGAAACACCAAGGTTGCACCGCCAAACAACACAATGATGACCAAACTGACCCATTGCATGGCCTCGACCTTGCCATGACGAAAGTGCAACCAGCCAATTTGCAGCAAGGTGGCCGCAATCGCGACCGCTGTGGCCACATAAATGCCTGCCAGCTTGAAGGTGATGAAAAATAGGGCGATAGGGAGAAAGTCTGTGAGCAGCTTCATATCAGCCCTTGTCTTGGGGATCAAACTGCAGGGCGGCAGAGTTCATGCAGTAGCGCAAACCGGTGGGTGCGGGGCCATCAGGAAAAACATGGCCTAAATGGGCGCCACATTGGGCACACACCGTCTCGGTGCGCACCATGCCATGTGCTCGGTCAACCCGTTCTTCTATCGCACCCGCCACCGCGCTTTGATAAAAACTGGGCCAACCGCAGCCCGAGTCAAACTTGGTGCTGTCATCAAACAGCAAGGCGTCGCAGCAGATGCAGTGGTACTGGCCTTTGGCCCAATGGTCTTCGTAGCGACCGGTGAAAGCGCGTTCGGTGGCAGCTTGGCGTGTGACTTCATAAGCCAAAGGTTCTGCGCCTTTGCTGGCCAGCAAGGCTCGCCATTGTTCGGGGGTCTTGGGAAGGTCTGTCATGAAGAACAACTAATGGAAATGGTGGAAGCCCAATCGGGCGGGAAGGCGGCGTAGCTTTCAAAGCCGGGGTGTTCCTCGAACGGCGCACTCAGCAGCTTCAACAAGGTTGCCACCTCAGAAAAGTCACCCATTTTCGCTTGACGAATAGCTTGCTCGCCCAAATGGTTACGCAACACGTATTTAGGGTTGCAAGCCAGCATGGCTTGGGCGCTAAGGGCCAAGTCTTCTTCGGCCAAACGCGACAGGTACTGCCCCAGCCAAATTTGCCAAGCACTTGGCTCGATGAACATATCGCCCACCTTGTCAAAGGCAGCTGTTTGTTGGCCAGTGGCGTAGCCAGCCACGGCTTGGCTCAGGCGTCGCCAAAAAATCGTGAAGTCGGTGCGTTCAGTGGCCAACAGCTTAAATACCGCGTCGATCAACGCGTGGTCACCGGCTTTGACTTCTTTCAGCCCCAGTTTGGCGGCCATGCGTTGGTCCAATTGCGCTGGGTAGAGGGTTTTGTAAACGTCCAGTACCTCAACTGCTGCATCTTGGTCTTGGACCAGCGGGAGCAGAGCTTGACCCAAGCAATACAGATTCCAAAAGGCAATCTGCGGTTGCCGTGCGTAGGCGTAGCGGCCTTGGTGATCCGAGTGGTTACAAATATGGGCGGGGTCAAAACCGTCCAAGAATTGGAAAGGGCCGTAGTCGATCGTCAGGCCCAGCAAGCTCATATTGTCGGTGTTCATCACGCCGTGGCAAAAGCCCACCGATTGCCAGTGGGCCAAAAGCACAGCAGTGCGTTGCACCACGATTTCCAGCAATCCCAAATACTGCGCAGACCCTTGGGGAAGCGACAAAATTTCAGGAAAGTGGTTGGCAATGGCGTGGTCGGCGAGTTGTTTCAACTCTTCCTGCCGCCCAAGGGAGGCGAAATGCTCGAAATGGCCAAAGCGCAAAAAGCTGGGTGCCACACGGGTGACCACCGCAGCCGTTTCCACCTCTTCACGCAGCACCTTGTCTGGGGAACCGACGATGGCCAAGGCGCGGGTGGTGGGAATGCCCAAGCCATGCATGGCTTCGCTGCATAAAAACTCCCGAATGCTTGATCGCAACACCGCCCGTCCGTCCCCATGCGAGAGTAAGGCGTGAGGCCTGCGCCTTTGAGTTGCAATTCTTGCGTGCCTGTGGGTGTGTCAATTTCGCCCAGCCACAAAGCCCGTCCGTCACCCAACTGGCCGGCCCAAATACCAAATTGGTGACCGCTGTAGACACTGGCCAAAGGCTGGCTGCCTGGCAAAACTTCGTTTCCCGCCAAGGCTTGCAAGCTGGTGTTGGACTGCCACCAATCGTCAGGTAAACCCAAGCTGTTGGCCAAGGCGTCGCTGCGACTGACCCAATGCACATCGCGCAGTGGGGCGGCATTCACCGGCGTGAAAAAAGCGTTTCCCAAGGTGGCGAATCGGTTGCGCCAAGACAGGGTAGAGAGGGGATCTGCCAAAAATTGCATCCCCAGATTGTGCACAATACCCCCCAACCTTTAACCCCACAGGGCGATGACCCTAGGAGACTGTCCATGCTCGGACTGATGCAACAACAAGATTTATCGGTCGGCTCTTTGATTGATTTTGCAGAAAAACACCATGGTGATGTGGAAATCATTTCACGCCGCATCGAAGGAGACATACACCGCAGCACCTGGGCGACCATTGCCAGTCGATCACGGCAAGTCGCCAATGCCTTGGACCAATGGAAGATTGGCAAAGGTGCCAGAGTTGCCACCTTGGCATGGAACGGTTACCGTCATTTGGAGTTGTACTTTGGTGTCAGCAGCAGTGGCCGCGTTATTCATACCCTCAACCCGCGTTTGCACCCTGACCAAATAGTGTGGATGCCAACCATGCCGAAGACGAGGTCATGTGCTTTGACATGACGTTTTTGCCGATCGCCCAGCAAATCCATGCGCGTTGCACCACGGTGAAGCATTGGGTAGCCTTGTGTGATACCGACAAACTGCCCGCTGACAGCGGCATTCCTGGATTGGTCAGCTATGAAAGCTGGATGAGCCAACAGTCCACCGACTACGCCTGGCCCACGCTGGATGAAAACGCTGCCTCTTGCATGTGCTACACCAGCGGCACCACGGGCAACCCCAAAGCGGCGCTTTACAGCCACCGCTCCACCGTGCTTCACGCTTACGCCTGTGCTTTGCCCGATGTGATGTGCCTGTCGGCGCGGGACACTATTCTTCCCGTGGTGCCCATGTTCCACGTCAGCGCTTGGGGTCTGCCTTACAGCGCTGCCATGGTGGGCGCTAAATTGGTGTTCCCTGGCGCGGCACTGGACGGCAAGTCAATTTACGAGTTGCTGGAAACCGAAAAAGTCACCTTGGCCGCGGGTGTACCCACAGTGTGGCAAATGCTGTTGGGCCACTTAGGTGCCAACAACCTGCGCTTCAACTATTTGAAACGCACGGTGATTGGCGGCTCAGCCTGCCCACCCGCCATGATCCACGCCTTCAACGACCAATACGGTGTGGAAGTGCTGCACGCTTGGGGCATGACTGAGCTCAGCCCATTGGGTACTTTGTGTACCTTGAAGAACAAACACCTCGATTTACCCGAAGACGAGAAGATGAAAATTCGCTTGAAGCAAGGTCGAGCGATTTTCGGCATCGACTTCAAAATCGTGGACGACAGCGGCAAAGAACAAGCCCATGATGGCAAAGCCTATGGCGATTTGCTGGTCAAAGGGCCTTGGGTGATTCAAGAATATTTCAAGCAAGAGGGCGCATCCCCCTTGGTGGACGGCTGGTTCCCCACTGGCGACGTTGCGACCGTTGATGCCGATGGCTATATGCAAATCACCGACCGCAGCAAGGATGTGATCAAGTCTGGCGGCGAATGGATCAGCTCTATTGATGTGGAAAACATCGCCATGGCCCACCCCGATGTGTTGATGGCCGCCTGCATAGGCATGGCGCACCCCAAATGGGACGAACGCCCCATCGTGGTGGTGGTGCCCAAGCCTGGTAAAACGGTGGTGCGTGAGGAGTTGCTGAAGTTTTACGAAGGAAAAATTGCGAAATGGCAAATTCCCGATGACGCGGTCTTTGTGGAGGCTATACCCATAGGCGCAACAGGGAAAATGCTCAAGACCAAATTGCGTGAAATGTTGAGTACTTATCAATTGCCTGCCTAGGATATTCCCTAGCGGTGAAAACCCCTGTTTGCCATTAGGCTAGCGGGTATTGCAATCAGGAGACTTGAATGGCATCGAAAAAAACTTGGCTGGCTTTGACACTCACCAGTTTGTTGTCTTTGAACGCTTTTGCCCAAAAGGGTGAAACTGTCAAGATTGCTTGGATTGACCCCTTGTCGGGCTTGATGGCACCCGTCGGTTCCAACCAGTTGAAAACTCTGCAGTACCTTGCCGAGGAAACCAACAAAAGCAACCCAGCCGGTGTGAAGTTTGAAATCATCGGCTTGGACAACAAGCTCAGCCCTGCGGAAAGTCTGAACCAACTCAAGTCCGCCATGGACCAAGGCGTTCGCTACATCACCCAAGGCAATGGCTCCTCAGTTGCAGGTGCGCTGCTTGACGCCGTGAACAAACACAATGAACGCAACCCTGGCAAGGAAATCATTTTCCTCAACCACTCTGCAGTGGACCCCGATTTCACCAACAGCAAATGCAGCTATTGGCACTTCCGCTTTGACGCTGACACCTCTATGAAGATGGAAGCCATGACCACCTTCATCAAGGACATGCCTGAGGTTAAAAAAGTCTTTTTGCTCAACCAAAACTACTCGCATGGTCAGCAAGTGGTCAAGTACGCCAAGGAAAACCTGAGCCGCAAGCGTCCCGATATTGAAATCGTCGGTGAAGACCTGCATCCTTTGGCGCAAGTGCGTGACTTCGCACCCTACATCGCCAAAATCAAAGCCTCTGGTGCTGACACGGTCATCACTGGGAACTGGGGTTCAGACTTGGCACTGCTGGTCAAGGCGGCCAATGAGGGCGGCTACAACGGCAAATTCTTCACCTATTACGCCGGTGTGACCGGCACGCCCACCGCATTGGGCCAAGGCGGTGCTGGCCGCGTTTACCAAATTGCCTACGCCCACTACAACATGGGCGGACGCATGGGCCAGTACGGGGCAGGCTTCAAAGCCAAGTACAACGACGATCTGTACACCGGCTCCATGATCGGCATTTTTGATTTGCTGACCCAAGCCATGGCCAAAGCGGGATCCACTGACCCCGTCAAAGTAGCTGCTGCCATGCATGGCTACAAATTCAAAGGCTATAACGGCGATATGGAAATGCGCAAACTTGATCACCAAATGCAACAAACCTTGTTTATGACGGTGTGGCAAAAAGCCGATAAAAAATACCCCTACAGCCCTGAAAACACGGGCATGACGCTGGCACCTGTGAAAACTTTTGAGCCTTATGTCTCAAGCACGCCCACCAGCTGCCAAATGAA
>RFMX01000253.1 GCA_009927495.1 Betaproteobacteria bacterium | reverse complement strand
AATACCAAAAAGCCAACCCCGTCAGCGACGCTGACATCAAGGCTGAATACGATAAATTCGTCGCAAGCAGTGGCGGTAAAGAATACCGGGCCCGCCACATCTTGGTGGAAAAGGAAGAGCAAGCCAAGGTCATCATCGCCAGCTTGAAAAAAGGCGGCAAATTTGAAGATATCGCCAAAAAGCAATCCAAAGACCCAGGTTCTGGTGCCAATGGCGGTGACCTTGATTGGGCCAATCCCAACAGCTTTGTGAAAGAGTTTTCACAAGCCATGGTGGCACTGAAAAAAGGCCAAGTGACAGATACCCCCGTGAAAACACAGTTCGGTTTTCACATCATCCGCTTAGACGACACACGCGAAACCCCTGTGCCCAAGTTTGATGAAGTCAAGGCCCAAATCGCTCAACAAATGCAACAAGCCAAACTGGCCGAGTACCAACAAGGCTTGCGCGAAAAAGCCAAGATCGAATAACAGGCGTTTCGGTGCCCCAAAGAAAAAACCCTCTTGCGAGGGTTTTTTTATTTCAGCTTGTTTTTGAGAAGATGCGCCAAGCTAAAGGTTTCGCTGGTCAGTAACTTGGTGGTTCGAATTTTTTCAAATTCGTTCAATATGCTGGCGGCGTCGGTGTGGTTGATCAGCAGTAACTTGATCACCGATTCTATTTTTTGTTGCGCCAGTGTGGTCTTTTCCAAGGCCTTGTTGGCGTGCTCTGTGTTGGCGGCATGGTCAGCCATGCGCTTGGCATGCGCAGGGTCGGTTTGGTCATGCGCGACATCGTGGCTGGACTTGGCACCCACCACAGCCAAGCCCGTTTCAGCGTGGTGCATGTCTTGCAGGCCATGGATCAGCAAATTCAGGTCGAGTTTGAGGTGCTCGGCCAAATCCACCAAGGCATACAAAGTGTCAGCTAATTCTCGATCGCGGGTAATACTCATATTTTTATTGATCCTACATTAAATTTATCAAATATCAATTTACCCAAACCCGAGCATTCCTCCATAAATGCATCCAAGGGCTGAACTCAGAAGCTGTTTCATTTTTAGCTTGCGGGTAGTGGCTGAACTGCACAGTTCTGAATACCCGTTCGGGGTGCGGCATCATGGCGGTGAACCGTCCATCCGCGGTGGTGACTGCGGTCAACCCACCCGGACTGCCATTAGGGTTGTAGGGGTAGGTTTCGGTCGCCTGCCCAAGGTTGTCCACATAGCGCATGGCTGAATGCACCAGAGAGGCATTGCCTTGCTGGGAGAAATTGGCAAAACCCTCGCCGTGGGCCACCGCAACAGGTGCCCTCAACCCGGCCATGCCCTTGAAGAACACGCTGGGGGAGTCCAACACCTCCACCATGGACAAACGGGCTTCAAAGCGCTCGCTTTGGTTGTGGGTGAAACGGGGCCAATGCTCGGTGCCGGGGATGATGCTGGCCAGTTCGGCAAACATTTGGCAACCGTTGCACACGCCTAAAGCAAATGTGTCTTGGCGTTGGAAAAACGCTTGAAATTGATCATTCAAGCCGGGGTGAAAAAGAATGCTGCGCGCCCAGCCCACGCCAGCGCCCAAAGTGTCGCCATAGCTGAAACCGCCGCAAGCCACCAAGCCTTGAAAGTCTTTGAGGTTGGCCCTGCCTTGCTGCAAATCGGTCATGTGAACGTCATAGGCTTCAAACCCTGCCTCGGTGAAGGCATAGGCCATCTCCACATGCGAGTTCACGCCCTGCTCTCTGAGCACCGCCACGCGTGGGCGAGCCTTGTGCACAAAAGCGGCGACGGGCTTGTCCAGCCAGCCAGTCGGTAAGTGCAGGTGCAGACCGGGGTCCTTGGGGTCTCCCGCTGCTGCATGCTCTTGGTCGGCAGCCAAAGGGTTGTCTCGCTGGCTGGCGATTTTCCAGCTGACGCTGTCCCAGACCTGTTGCAAATCTTGCAGCGAGGCAGAAAACACTTCTTTGGCGTCGCGCCATACCGTGATCAGTGGCGCGGGGCTGATACGGGTTTTGCCAATCACGTGGCTGTGCGCTGAAAGCCCATGTTGACGCAGTACTTGCATCACCTTGTCGCGCTGCGCCCTAGCCACTTGAACCACCGCACCCAGTTCTTCATTGAACAGCGCTTGAAGTGTGAGTTCTTCGCGTCGGGCACCCACTTGTTGCGCCCAGTTTTTGCTGTCGCCATGGTCGGCTCGGCTGTCGCTCACGCCGTCCCCCTCAGTGACCAGCAAATCGATGTTCAGGTCCACACCGACGCGTCCGGCAAAAGCCATTTCGCATACCGTGGCCCACAAACCGCCATCGCTTTTGTCGTGGTAGGCCAAGAGCAAACCTTGTTGGCGCAAATCATGGATGGCAGCGACCAGATGCAGCAAGTCTTGCGGGTCGTCAAGGTCGGGGGTGTCGCCACCTGCTTGATCCAAAATCTGCGCCAACATGCTGGCACCCATGCGCTTTTGGCCGCGTCCCAAATCGATCAATACCAAGCTGCTGTCTTGGGTGGCGTCCAGTTGTGGTGTGAGGTTGCCCCGTACATCTTCCAAAGCCACAAACGCGGTAACGATCAAACTCACAGGCGATGTCACTTGGCGTTGTGCGCCCTCATCGCTCCAACGGGTGCGCATGGATAAACTGTCTTTGCCCACAGGAATGGAAATACCCAAAGCCGGACAGAGTTCCAAGCCCACGGCTTTGACGGTGTCGTACAAGGCCGCGTCTTCGCCCACCTCGCCGCAAGCGGCCATCCAGTTGGCAGACAGCTTCACTTTGTCCAAAGTGATGGGTGCAGCCAACAGGTTGGTGATGGTTTCGGCCACCGCCATGCGCCCAGACGCTGCGGGGTTGAGCGCAGCGATGGGGGTGCGCTCGCCCATGCTCATGGCCTCACCTGCATAGCCTACAAAATCGGCCAAGGTGATGGCGCAATCCGCCACAGGCACTTGCCAAGGCCCCACCATGGGGTCGCGGTGGCTGAGGCCTCCCACGGTGCGGTCGCCAATGGTGACCAAAAACCGTTTGCTCGCTACCGTCGGATGCGCCAACACCTGAATGACCGCGTCTTGCAAACGCACATCGGTGAGGTTCAAAGCGGGAGAGTTGCGCTGAACTCGAACTACCTCGCGGTGCATCTTGGGCGGTTTGCCGAGCAACACCTCCAGCGGCATATCGACAGGCGATATGTTGCCTCCGTCTCTCACCAGCAACTGCGGTTTGGCCAAAGCCTTGCCCACCACCGAGAACGGGCAACGCTCACGCTCGCAAAAGAAAGCAAACTGCGACAAAGACTCAGGGTCGATAGCCAGCACATAGCGCTCTTGGCTCTCGTTGCTCCAAATTTCCCGCGCCGACATACCCGACTCTTCCAAATGCACTTGGCGCAAATCAAAGCGGGCGCCGCGCCCTGCGTCATTGACCAATTCGGGAAAGGCGTTGGACAAACCACCCGCGCCCACATCGTGGATGGCCAAAATAGGCGTCATGGCACCCAATGCATTGCAATGGTTGATGACCTCTTGGGCGCGGCGTTGAATTTCGGGGTTGCCACGTTGCACCGAGTCAAAGTCCAAAGCCACGCTGTTGCTGCCACTGGCCAAGGAACTGGCGGCGCCTCCCCCCATGCCAATCCGCATGCCTGGCCCGCCCAGTTGAATCAACAAAGTGCCTGGGGGGAATTCAATTTTGCGGGTCAATTCACGTTGCACCACGCCCAAGCCACCAGCGATCATGATGGGCTTGTGGTACCCGCGTTGCACGCCATCGACCACTTGTTCGTACTCGCGGAAATAGCCCAGCAAATTGGGGCGGCCAAATTCGTTGTTGAAAGCCGCACCGCCCAAAGGGCCCTCGGTCATGATGGCCAAGGCGCTGGCCATGTGGGCGGGTTGCCCCAAACGGCTGCCCCACAGTTTGGAAACGCTGAAACCCGTTAAGCCTGCTTTGGGCTTGGCGCCACGCCCAGTCGCACCTTCGTCGCGGATTTCACCACCCGCCCCTGTGGCCGCACCGGGAAACGGCGAGATGGCTGTGGGGTGGTTGTGGGTTTCCACCTTCATCAAAATATGTTGAACGCCTTGTGACTTGTCGTAACGGGGCATGTAGCCAGTCAAGGGCGCAGCAAATTTTTCGACTGTGTGGCCTTTCATGATGGCCGCGTTGTCTGCGTAAGCCACCACCGTGTGCTGGGGCGAGGTGGCGTGGGTGTGGCGAATCATGCCAAACAGGCTGTGGCTTTGGGCTTCGCCATTGATGCTGAAAGTGGCGTTGAAAATTTTGTGGCGGCAATGTTCGCTGTTGGCCTGCGCGAACATCATCAGTTCGGCATCGCTGGGGTTACGCCCTAATTTGGTAAAGGCCTCTAACAAATAATCCATTTCATCGTCTGCCAAAGCCAAGCCCCCGTCGGTATTGGCCTGCACCAACGCAGAGCGACCATGGGTTTGGATATCCACAAAATGCAAGTCTTGCGCAGGCAAAGCCTGAAACAAGGCCTGCGCTTGTTGCATTTGAGTCCACACCGTCTCGGTCATGCGGTCATGCAACTGGGCTAGTAAGGCTTGGGTTTGTGATTGGGTCAGGGGCTGACGTGTTGCTAAGCGGTATTCCATCAAACGCTCAATGCGTTGAACCGCAAATCCGCAATTGCGGGCAATGTCGCTGGCTTTGGAGGCCCAAGACGAGACGGTGCCCAAGCGGGGGGACACCCACCAAGTCACTTCTTGAACGCCAGACGTTGGGGGTGCAGAGGCTCTGGCGTCCAGCAAGCGCGACATGCGCTGGGTATCGGTTTTGGACAGCGGCTTGGCGGTGCCCACCAAAAACACCTGTTTGACGGTTAAACCAAAGATAGAAGGCGCGGTTTGTTGCAAAGTTTGCAGCAAACGCTGGGTTTTGAAGGGGCTAAAGGCTTCACCGCCTTGGAAAGTGCTGATCTGAACGGTCACGGGCGAGCCTGTTAGAGGGGGCGGTGGGGAGGAATCTTGCGGTTCTGAACCTTGATTTTACTGGCTC